>JALZEO010000046.1 GCA_030862025.1 Actinomycetota bacterium
TTGGCTCATCGGCGCGTACCGCTCCGGCTGAGGCACGCCACGTTCTCGCCCGCCGCATGCCCACCGAGCACGACGCTACGGCATATCTCGCCCATCACTTCCTCCTCGCCGCCCATGGTGCTTCTCACCCGCAGAACGACCGGGTCTGGGGTCTTGCGCGTCGGCATGGCAGCGTCGTACGACCGGCTTTACAAGGCCTCGCCGCGGAGGAACAGGGGCCATCCGAACGTGGTTGCGGCACGGGAAAAGAACATGGCCACATACGCGGCGTTTCTGCGCGGGATAAACGTCGGCGGTCACACGGTGAAGAACGACCGCCTGCGGGAGCTGTTCGAGGAACTCGGATTTCAGGACGTTCGAACGTTCCTTGCGAGCGGCAACCTCATCTTCCAGAACGACGACGTCGGTGATTCTGTGCTCGAGGAGCGGATCGAGTCCCGGCTTCGCGACGGGCTCGGCTACGACGTGCCCACCTTCGTGCGGACCGCCGAGCAGGTGACCGCGATCGCGGATCACACCCCATTCCCCGATGCGCCTGCGGACGGGAGGCTGCACATCGCGTTCCTCCGCGCGGAGCCGGCTGCCGCGACGAAGAACGAGGTTGCGGCGCTGACGAAGGCCACCGATCGCGTCGCGTTCCGCGATCGTGAGCTCTACTGGTTCGTCGCCGGCAGGTTCATGGATTCCGCGCTCAGCGACCCAGCCGTCGACAGGCTGCTCGGCGGTGACTGGACCGTGCGCACGGCGAGGACCGTTCGGCGCGTGACCGCCAAGCTGCTGCACTGAGCCGCCCGGCCCACTCAACAGTCCCCCGCGACGTCAGGACAGTGCCATCCTCCTACGCGAGCCGTCAGCCGTTCGGCCTCCGGCGGGCCCCACGAGCGCGGCTCGTAGGGGTAAGGAGGAGGAGGGTCGTCGAGCACGGGCTGGATCACACGCCAGGCCTCCTCGACGCCGTCGGCACGGGCGAACAGGCGCTGATCGCCCTTGAGGGCGTCGTCGAGCAGGCGCGCGTACGCGTCCGTGCGGATGCCCTCCCGTGCCTCGTCGTAGGTGTACGCGAGGTCCACCGGGCGGCTGACGAGCTCCTCGCCTGGCCGTTTGATCTGCACCGACAGGGATACGCGCTCGCCCGGCTTCATCCGGAACACGAGGTGGTTGGGGTGAGGCAGTTGAGCGTCGGAGCGGGCGAAGAACAGCCTCGGTGGCTGCTTGAACTCGACGAGGACCTCGGTAGCCGTGGTGGCGAGCCGCTTGCCGGCTCGGATGTAGAAGGGGACATCCGCCCAACGCCAGGAGTCGATCCGCGCTTTCAGGGCGACGAAGGTCTCCACCTGCGAGTCAGGTTCGACGCCAGCCTCGTCGCGGTAGCCCAGGTATTGGCCGCGAACGACCTCGGCGGGGTCCAGGGGAGGCATGGAGCGTAGGATCTTGACCTTCTCGTCCCGCAACGACTGCGCGTCGGCGGCGACCGGAGGCTCCATCGCCACGAGGGTCACCACCTCCAGGAGGTGGTTCTGCACGACGTCGCGAAGCGCCCCGACCTCCTCGTAGAACCTTCCCCGCCCTTCGACCCCGACGTCCTCGGACATGGTGATCTGCACGTTGTCGATGTAGTTGCGGTTCCACGCAGGTGCCAGAAAGGTGTTGGCGAAGCGGAACACGAGCAGGTCCAGCACCTCTTCTTTGCCCAGAAAGTGATCGACGCGGAAGACGGCCTCCTCGGAGAAGATGCGGAGCAGACAGTCGTTGAGGTGGCGGGAAGATTGCAGGTCGCGACCGAACGGCTTCTCGAGCACAACCCGGCCGTGCTCGTGGAGTCCGACGTCCTCGAGACCTTGTACCACCGTCTCGAACAGGCTGGGCGGGATCGCCAGGTACAGCAGTGGCTGCCTGGCGCCGTTGAGGGCCTTTCGTAGCCGGTCGAAGGTGTCGACCTTCCGGTAGTCCCCCTGGACATAGGTCAAGGCGTCCTCAAGGCGCCGGAACGGGTCCTCGTCGAGGCCTAACGGCGCGTACTTCTCGATTGCTTCGCGGGCGCGGGCGCGGAGTTTGTCGTCGCTCCAGTCCGAGGAGGCGACACCGACGACGCGGTCGGGCAGACGCCCGTCGCGCGCCAGCTCCTGGAGCGCAGGGAACAGCTTCCTCTTCGCGAGGTCGCCGGTGGCACCGAACAGCACGAGCGCGTCACACCTCTGTCTCACGGGTCGGAGAACGGAGGAGCGCTCGTGACTGGAACGGGAGACCGGAGGAGTGCGCTCGTCCTGTCCGGGACCGGTTCGGAGGGCGGTGGGGCTGGCCGAGGAAAGCGACGACAGACGCGGGAGCCTGGTCATGTCCGCACCTCGTGGCCGCCGAACTGCCGGCGCAGGATCGCGATGACCCTCATCGCGGGGGAGTCTTCCTGACGGGAGGCGAACCGGGCGAACAGGGCCGAGGCGATCGCCGGTGCGGGAACGGCCAGGTTGACCGCCTCCTGGACCGTCCAGCGCCCCTCGCCCGAGTCCTCGGCCCACCCCTTGACCGATTCCAGCGCGGGGTCCCCCCGCAGCGCGTCGGAGAGGAGGTCGAGCAGCCAGGAGCGGACGACCGAGCCGTGCCGCCAGACCTCGATCGCGGCCGGCACGTCGATGTCGAACCCGCCCGCACGGAGCATCTCGTAGCCCTCGGCATAGGCCTGCATCAGGCCGTACTCGACGCCGTTGTGGACCATCTTTGTGAAGTGGCCGGCGCCGACGGGCCCGACGTGTGCGAACCCGCCCTCGGTCACGAGGTCCTCGAGGACCGGCTGGAGGTGGGCGATGTCGTCTTGGCTGCCCCCGGCCATGATGCAGTAGCCCTCTTCCAGACCCCACACGCCGCCGCTCACTCCGGCGTCCACGAAGGCGATGCCCTGCTCGGCGAGTTGGGCGGCATGGCGCAGGGAGTCGCGGAAGTTGGAGTTGCCCCCGTCGACGACGAGATCTCCGCGGTCGAGCAGGGGACCAAGCTCAGCGATGGTGTCATCGGTAGCGTCACCGGCAGGCACCATGAGCCAGACGGTACGGCGAGGCTCACTCTCGAGCCGTTCCACGAGAGCCGCGAGCGAGTCGACGTCTCGCTTGCCCGGATGACGCGCATAGCCCACGACGTCATGGCTATGGCGGCGCAGTCGCTCGGCCATGTTGCCGCCCATCCTGCCGAGTCCCACCATGCCGATGTTCATGGGCCCACCTCCATGAGCTCGTCGAGTGCGACGCGTGCTGCACGTCGTCCCCGGCTCTGCAGGATCTGGAGGTCGCCGGCCGCCTGGGCGTGTTTCAGGGTTGAAAACCCGAAGTTCTCTCCTGGTATCGGCGGGTCGTCTTCGTCCTCGCTGACCACCTGCACGAAAACACCGGTGTTGGGACCTCCCTTGTGCAACTGCCCGGTCGAGTGCAGGTAGCGGGGTCCGAGCCCCAACGTCGTGGCGACCCCGTAGCGGTCGCGCAGTGCGATTCTGGCCCGCTCGAGCTCAGTCAGGACGTCGGCTTCGGGGTCGACGAAGGCTTGGATGGCCAGGTAGTCGCCCGGTTCAAGTTGGTCGAGCAGCGGTTGCAGCGGCTGGGGCTCCACCTCCGGCATGCCTTCTTCGAGGGCCTCGCGGGTCGCCTTCTTGGCGGCTTCGACGTCCGGCTGGTCGAAGGGGTTGATGTGCAAGGCTGCGCCGGCAAGGGCCGTGGCGATCTCCCAGCGGAGCACTTCCGCGCCGAGATCGACCCGCTCCTCGAGGTCGAGCACGAGGGCCGGGTGACCGGCTTCGGCCAGCGACTCCAAAGCTGCGGCCTCGCCGCCGATGGCGACAAACAGCCGGTCGTCGCCGTACACCTCGAGCGGGCCGAGTTGCTCGCCGACCACCGGCACGATGCCGTTGCCCTGCTTGCCGGTGGACTCCGCGATCAACTGCTCGATCCACAACCCGAAGCTGGCGAAACGGTCGTCAACCACGAGCGTCAGTTTGTCACGGCCAGCCCGGGCGGAACCGGCCAGGATCGAGCCAAGCTCAAGGCCCATGTTCGATTCCGGGCGCACACAGTCCGCGGAGGCCGCAGCCATGCGCCCCGCTCGGTGCAGCAGCTCAGCGATGTCGACGCCGGCGAGCACGGCCGGGACCAGCCCGAAGTGAGACAGCGCTGAGTAGCGT
>JALZEO010000070.1 GCA_030862025.1 Actinomycetota bacterium
CGCTGCAGGGTGGGGATGGGCCGGCCTGCTGTTCTTGTCGCTCATCCGAGCCAGCCCAGGCGCACCGGGCGCCGCGGCCGGGGTGGGCGTCGCGGGTCTGGCGTCTGGTAACGGCCTCGGACCACTCCTGTTCGGCGTGACCGCGCAGACCGTGTCTTACAACGCCGCCTGGGCGAGCGCAGCCATGGTGGCGGCCCTCTCTGCGCTGCTCATGCGGCTGGCCCGTTCGCGCTTCCCCGCCGCGGCAAGCAGCACGCCACCCCCGCTTGGGGTCGACGATGACGGGTCCTCGTCCTAACAGCGCGCAACTGCAGCAGTGGTCAGGCTGATGGGGGCGGCGTACAGTCGCCCGGCTGGGGCTCAGCCTCGACCGTGACAGCCAGGGGGTCAATGACCGATCACCTCACCCTAGGTGTCGAGGAGGAGTTCTTCCTGGTAAACCGACGTACACGCGAGCTGTCCGATGCAGGCCCCGTCCTCGGCGTCGTCGACGCGAACGGCACCAATGACGGTATTGCTCCCTATGCAAGGGAGTTCCGTCGCTCGATGATCGAAAGCCGCACCGAGGTGTGCCAGACCCTGGGCGAGGTTCGCCGCGAGCTCCAGCGGCTGCGTCGCGGCCTCATCCAGGCGGCAGCGGAAGCGGATCTGGGTCTCGTTGCCGCCGGCTCCGCGCCCCTGTCCGACTGGAAGGCCCGAGGCGTCACTCCCGCTCCGCGCTACGAGCGGATGGCTGAGGCGTACCAGCAGCTTGCCCGCGAGCAGCTCATCTGCGCCTGCCAGGTGCATGTCGGGATTCCTGACCAGGACTCCGCCATTGGCGTCCTGAACCGAGTGAGACGGTGGCTGCCGACAATCGTTGCCCTGTTCGCCAGCTCACCCTTCTGGATGGGGGGCGATACAGGCTACGCGAGCTACCGCACCATGCTGTGGCAGCGCTGGCCGACGGCCGGGATGCCGGGCCGCTTCGCTTCCGTCGGGGAGTACCACGCCGTCGTTCAGTCGCTCGTCAAGTCCGGTGTCATCACCGACGCGGGCCAGATCTACTGGGCCGTGCGCCTCAACCCGACCTACAGCACGCTCGAGGTTCGGGTCGCGGACGCCTGCACCACCATCGACGAGGCGGTCGCCTACGCGGGGCTGTCCCGCGCCCTCGTTCGGGTCTGCCTCGAGGAGGGCCGCAACGAGCGGCAGCCGTCCGTCGTCCGTCCGGAGATCCTGGCGGCTGCTCGATGGCGAGCGGCGCGGTCGGGTCTCGACGACGCGCTCATCGACCCACTGACGGCCGAGCCCATCCCGGCCTCCGCCATGTTGGACCGGCTGTTGATGTACGTGCGGCCAGCCCTCGAGGACGTCGGGGATTGGGACGAGGTGGCAGATCTCGTCGAGCAGACCGTGCGCCACGGTACGTCGGCCGCACGTCAGCGCGCCGCGTACCGTGACACCGATCGTCTGGAGGATGTAGTCGACCGGTTGGTGCAGGAGACGGCCCTGACCTAGACGCATCGCATCCACAGTCCGGCCGAGCGGGCGGATCGAAACGCCGAGCTCGCCCGAAGCGGGCACGGCCGGCCGCACAGGAACGTGTACGCCAGTCCCTTCTTCTACAGGATCCCGGCGAGAGGTCCGGGGGTAGCTAAACGTGCGGAGCATAGAGGCGCGTAACATTGAGCTTGTGACAGACAGCGAGCTTCTGACGCCGAGCGAGGTAGCCCGCCTGTTCGGCGTGAACCCCAAGACGGTCACGCGCTGGGCGGAGGCCGGGAAGCTGCACGCCGTGTGGACGATCGGTGGTCACCGCCGCTATCGGGCCGCGGAGGTCTACTCACTCTTGGAAGGCAACTCGCCGGCGCGATCGGGCGTGCAAGAGCCCGCGGCCATGGAGTGAACGACACAACCGCGGGCTGTGGTCCGGGGGGTCCGACCACTCGCTTCGGGCGTGCCTGACCTGCCGGGCCAGCGGGGCGTTGGCTGGCCTGCGTGTCCCGTGCAAGCGCTATCGTGTCCGAATCTTTGGCGCTGATATCCCAGCCATTGGAGCGGTTCGTGAGCCGTATGGAACGCAACCTGGCCGTCGTCGTGGTCGTCCTGGCCTGCCTGACCGCCCTTGGGGTCTGGCTGCTGTGGCCGCCGGCCCAGCCAGCCGCACAGCAGGAGCTTCCCCCGCAGTTCAAGGGGGTCATCCGTTCGGCTTCGAACTACCACTGTCCCGCGGAGGCCGACGACTTCGGACCGGTGAGAACCGGACCGTGTCAACAGGTCGTCGTCGATGTGCTCAGCGGTCCTGACACTGGCACGACCTTCGAGCTCGATACGGTGGAGGGGGACTATCCGACCTTCCATTCGGGCGATCGGGTGCTCCTGGGCGTCCAAGAGGCCACTGAGGGACAAACGAACTACTACATCGGCGACTTCGACCGCCGTCTGCCCCTCGGACTGCTCGCAGCCGTGTTCGTGGCGGTCGTACTGTTGGTCGGGCGTGGACACGGACTTCGCGCCCTCATCGGCCTCGGGGCGAGCCTCCTCATCGTGACCCGCTTCATCGTGCCGGCGGTGATCGCTGGTGAGAATCCCTTCGCCGTCGCCGTGGTCGGCGCGTTCGCGGTCATGATCGTGACGCTCTACCTCTGCCACGGCCTCAACGCGAAAACCAGCGCCGCCCTCGTCGGGACAGCTGCCGCACTCGGTATCACGGCCCTGCTCGGCGTCACCTTCGTCACGCTCACCCGCCTGACCGGCTTCTCCTCGGAAGAGGCGAGCTTCGTGCGCTTCGCGATCGAGGGCGTCGACGTCCGCGGCCTCGTCCTGGCCGGTCTCGTCATCGGTGCTCTCGGTGTGCTCGACGACGTGACGGTCGCGCAGGCTTCCACCGCGTTCGCCGTCCACGACGCGAACCCCGAACAGTCCTGGAGCGAGGTGTTCCGTCGCGCGATGAACGTTGGACGCGACCACATCGCCTCCACGGTGAACACGCTCGTTCTCGCATACGTCGGCGCCTCCATCGTTCTACTCGTGCTCTTCTCGAGCGGAGGGATCGGCTTCGGCGACATCGTCAACTCCGAGGTCGTGGCGCAGGAAGTGGTCACGACCCTCGTCGGCTCGCTCGGGCTCATCTCGGCGGTGCCCCTCACCACCGCCCTCGCCGCCGCCCTCGCCGCACGGAAACGGAAGATCCCCACGTCGGCCCCCGCGTACGTCCCCATCCACCTGCGCGACGACGTCGATGAGGAGCAACTGTCCGAGGAGGAGCGAGATCACCGTCGCTGGGTTCGTTTCCTGCGCGAGGGCCAACAGGATGGCGACGACTCGATGCCGCCTGACCCCGGTGACCAGCATCCCCGCCGCTACGTCAACAACTGAAGCCTCGGCTCATCGGCGTCTGTCGCGTCGCTGGCTGCTCGGCGTCGCGCTCGGGGCGCTTGGGGGAGCGTGCGAAGCGCAGGGACAGAGTGCGCAGTTGCGGGACGCCGTGATTCAGCCCCCAAAAGAGACCGGGCTGCTCCAAGCTCGCCCCGGCCAGCCCGTCCCCCCCTTCCAGCCGCCCGGTCTCCATCCGCTGGGACTCGGTCAGCGCCGCGACGGCTACATCTACGTCCCAGCTCCCTTCCGGCCGGACCACCCCAAGCCGCTCGTGATCGTCCTGCATGGTGCTGGCGGGGATGCACGCGGCGGTCTGGCACCGTTGCTGCCCTTCGCCGACGCAGCCGGTCTAATCCTGCTCGCGCCTGAGTCACGCGAACGGACCTGGGACGTCATTGCCGGCGGTCTCGGCCCCGATGTCGCCTTCATCGACGAAGCGCTACGTCAAACCTTCGCGCGCCACGTCGTGGACCCGACACGGATAGCCATGCAAGGGTTTTCCGACGGTGCGTCGTATGCGCTGTCGCTGGGGCTCGCCAACGGCGAGGTGATCGGTCACGTGATCGCCTTCTCGCCGGGCTTCTCCGCGCCGCCGCACCGACGAGGGCAGCCCCGGGTGTTCGTGTCCCACGGCAAGGATGATCAGGTCCTCCCCATCGCCGCCACCAGCCGCAAGATCGTGGCCGGTCTGGACCGGAACGGCTACGACGTCGTCTACCGCGAGTTCGAGGGATCCCACGCGGTCCCAGCGGAGATCGCCGGTGCGGCGGTGCACTGGTTTCTCACTCACCCAGCCTGAACGGAGCGGCCCCCACGCATGCCCTTCGTGTGCCGCGCCTCACAACCTGGTAATCAGAACATCCCGTTGTCATTCGCCGACTGCTCCGGTATGACCTGGAGCACGTCCCAGTGCTCGACGATCTTGCCCTCGTCGTCGAAGCGGAAGATGTCGATGCCGGCATAATCATGGTCTCCGGGCCGTGCTGGTAGCAGTGGAGCACCACCAGGTCGCCTTCGGCAATGGCACGCTTGAACTCGACCCGCTTGCCGGGATACTCGACGGCCATGCGCTCGAAGTACGCGATGAAGGCCTCCTTGCCGTCAGCGACGCCGGCGTTGTGCTGCGTATACGAGTCGCCCACATAGCGCTCGATTGCCTCCCGGGGTCTCGACCGATTGAACATGAGGTCGTAGAACGCCTGCGCATCCTTCTTCAGCTGCTCTGTATCTCCCACACCGCCCTCCTTCTCCGAGCTGGTCCACGCACTGACGCGGGCTCAGCGCGGGACGAGCACCTCCCAGGCCGCGGGATCGACGCGGTAGCTGTGGCGGTCGAGCTCCTCCGACACCTCACCGTCGGCATTCGAACGCACCGGTTCGCCCTGCACCGCAACCACGTGACCTCGTGCATGAGTGACGTCATCTCGGTCGAGGTGCTGGCCGGCCAGCAACGCGACGGCGAAGGCGGCGCGAGCTGCAGGGCCTGTGGCGGAGACCACCACGACGTCGAGCAGGCCGTCGTCGGGGAGGGCCGCCGGGCAAAGTGGGGTGCCGCCACCGATCGAGGGACCGTTTGCGACCGCCACCATGAGAACCGGCTCGTCTCCGGTCATGAGCGGCCGACCGTCGAGTGCCACCGCCAGCTGCCAGCCCGGCTCCCGGACACCGGCCAGCAGCCCGCCGAGCCGGTACGCCATCCTTCCCAGGTCGTCCTTGAACGCTTCAGCCTGATGGGCAGCCTCCGCACCGATGCCGATATGCAC
>JALZEO010000084.1 GCA_030862025.1 Actinomycetota bacterium
GGTCACAGTGGTGGGACGAGGGTGTGTTCGAAGCCCTCATCCCAGATGACCACAGACGACAGGAAGTCGAGCACGAGCTCCCAAACGTTCCGCTCGCGTTCTTCCAGTCCCCGGTGGAGGTGCCAACGGCCTGGTGCACGACGCCAGGCGCCTACGTCCTGCTCAGTGAGGCCTACCGGCGGGACGCCGCGCGGGCATCACTGCTCGGCTGGCCCCTCGTGGAGCGGCTGGGGTCCCACCTCGACATCGTCAACCACGAAAGCTCGATCGCCGACATCCTCTCGAGGCGTCCGATCGCTCCATAGAGGGTCCCCGGCCTGGCCCGAGCTCCCGTCAGCTGGGCGACGTCCTCCATGATCGCATCACCGAGCCGCGGGCCGCCGGCGAGGCTCACCAGCACGAGCAACCGGACTCCGAGAACCGCCCGAACTCGGCAGTGGCGACACCATCTGTCACCTCCCAGCCGTTCGCGGCCGGTTTCAGCTCCACAAGCACACTACTGAGGTGGCCGGATCGGGCCGTGTCTTACGACTCGTCCGCCTCATCGAGGGTGCGGAGCTGGATCCGATCCGCGAGGTGCTCCATGTCGGTGCGCTGCCCGCTGCCCAGTCCTCTGCGTGTGATGTTCAAGGTGGCCGCGGCAGCCGCGAACCTCAGCGCATCGTCAGCGCCGAGTTCGCGTGACAGAGCCACGGCGAGGGCCGCCGTCATGGAGTCCCCCGAGCCGCGCGTGTCGACGGGCTCCAAGCTCGGGGGATCCACCGCCACCAGGGTGTCATCAACCAGCGCCATGGCCGGCTTGGAACCACGCGACACCACGATCTCCTGCGCGCCGGCTTCACGCAGCTTCTTGAGGCCGTCTATGACTCCCGGCTCATCGTCGCTCGTGGCCCACCCGGCGTCGACCAGCTCGTCCTCGCTCACCTTCAGCATGCGTATCCCGCCTTGCAGCGCCTGTCGCAGCTGCTCGCCGGAGAGGTCTGCAAGCACCATGACACCGTTGGAACCGAGGTCAGTGGCGAGCCTGCGGTAGACCGTAGCGGACAAGACTTCCGGATCTTGCGTGCCGGTGAGGACGCATACCTTTGCTGCAAGCGACGCGGTTAGGGTCGCACTGTAGAGATCGTCGATGTCATGGCGTGTCAGGGGACCAGCAGGAACCTTGACGACCTCCTGGCGCTCGCCACTACGGCGATCCTGGACGTAGGCCGGGTTCGCGTGGGCGCTCGAAGTTCCCCGAAGCGACATCGAGGCCTCCTCGACAAGGTGGCGTGCAACCGAGCCGGTCTCCCCTCCGAACGACGCGCACAGCGTCAGTGACGCCCCCAGTGTCTGGATCATGCGCGCCACCCAGAAGCCTTGGCCCCCGCAGTGCACGTGCAGCTCCGCCTCGCCGTTGGTGGCTTGCTCGATGGTCACCGTCAGCAATGGGGCGGGGGCGAACACACAGATGTCGCCCGGAGCGGCCGGTTCACTCATGGTTCTCTGACGCGCTGGAAGTGGGAGCTAGGTGTCCCATCCGCATCCCGTTCAGTATACGAGACCAAGATCGCGAGGAACTCGAGTCCGAGGGGTGGTAGCGGTCAGCGGGACCGTCGAACAGGCGCTGTCAGCCTGCAATTCTCCGGGACATCAGCGCCACCAGGTTGCCTTCGGAGTCACGGAATGCGGCTATCCATTCCTCCTCGCCGGGGGGACCGAAGAGGCCCTCGTCATCACGGTAGACGAGACGGGGATCCTCTTCGAAGACGACGCCGCGCTCGCTGAGTGTTCGGAATGCAGCGTCGATGTCCCGGACGCGCAGGTAGAGCATCGCGGAGGGCACCCCGGACTCGAGCAGGAGGCGGGTCCCTTGGAGGTCGAAAAATGCCAGCCCCGGTGCGTCGAAGCGGGCGATGAACCTCGCACCGAGAACGTCACGATAGAACCCGATTGCACGATCGAGATCCTCCGCGTGTTGTGCGACCTGATGCAGCCCGCTGACCACCTCCATGATGGGAACTGTAGAAGAAGGCAAGCCCTTCGTGGAAAGGGTGCACGTGACGAAGGGTGCCTGCTCTTAAGCGAGGGCCGCCCACGGTTCAGGGGAGCAGCAGGTAGACCCCACGCATCCTCTAGATGACTGTCGCACTTACTACAATCGGACAGTCGGGGCCCGATGGGACCGACCATCATCAACGCGGAGGCAAAACGCCGAGGGGCGACACGGCTGGCGGCTGCTCTGCGGGCACCGCTACGGACCGCTCCGATCGACCGAAGGAGAGAGAGCATGCAGAAGCGGTCCCGGCTGCTCGCGCTGGTGTTGGTCCTGTCGCTCGCCGCCATCGGCCCCGCCCTCGCACGCCCGCCGACAGACTCGGGAGCCGAGGGAGCATTCAACCTCAGCGTGCATGCGCACAGCTCCGAGTTCGCCGGCCCGGGCGGGGCGGGCACGCTGGTTGAAACCACGCCGTTGGCGTTTCCCCCCGAGGGGGAATTCAGCTACTCGTCCATCCCGTGCCGCTTTCCGGCTCCCTTCAATGACCGTGCCCTCAGGTTCACCCCCAACCCCTACCCGATCCCGCAGCCCGCTCCGGTCCGACACATAGTTGAAGGCACGGTTACCGACGGCATAGTCGAGGGAACCATCACGACCATTCTGTGTGTGGACGGACAGGAATCCGAGAGCCGGATCGTCACGGCCTTCGAGGGAGAGCTCGGGCGTGTGACCGAGAATCAGGCGCCACTCACGGGCACCTTCGAGATCATCGACGCTACTGGGATATTCGAGGGCCTGGAGGGAAGTGGGAAGATCCGGGGTGCCTTCACCTGCTTCCCCCCGATCCTCGAGCGGGAGGGTGCTGAGAGCTGTGAGGACCTCGGTGTGTTCTCCGACTTCGCAGCTGATCTGCATGGACACTTCGAGGATCCCGCCGTCTGATCCTCCGTTGCCTGCGGTGGACAGCCTCACCTGAGGCGTCCACCGCCCACGCTGGGGCTTGCTGCCATGAGCGGCGGTCGAAGAGAGCTCGCGCCAACCGGATTCCAGGCAGGCCTGACGGGCCGCGATGTGACCTTGGCTAAACACGCACGGCAGGACGGCGAACGGCGCCCCGTTTGATCGGGTCGCCTAGCCGTGGAGTAAGAAGGCCGTCACCCGTCGTGGGCACGGCCCCACGGACCCCGCCAAGTTGGGCAGCGCGACGAGAGCTTAACCGGCCCGTAACTGGTGGCGGCAGGATGTCGAAATTGTGTCGTGGTCTTCTTCGAGGTGTTCCTGAACGCAGCACGTCGAGGCACTCGACCGCGAGCAACGACCAGAGACCCAAACGGAGCAGGGTGCGATGCCCAAATGGATCGAGAACTGGAATCCAGACGACGCAGCGTTCTGGGAGAGCCAAGGCAAGGCGATCGCACGACGGAACCTCGTGTCCTCCATCCTTGTCGAGTTCCTTGGGTTTGGGGTCTGGTTGGTCTGGAGCGTGTTGGCCGTCAAGCTTCCTGAGGCCGGTTTCGATCTGTCCAAGAGCCAGCTGTTCACGCTGGTGGCAGTCCCCTCACTCGTCGGGGCCACCTTGCGATTTCCGTATACCGTTGCGGTCCCGCTGTTCGGAGGCCGGAACTGGACGGTCATCAGCGGCCTGATCCTGCTCATCCCCACGAGCCTCATCGCCCTACTCGTGACGGACCCGACCACTCCGTACTGGGCCCTGCTCCTGGTGGCCGCCACGGCAGGTTTCGGAGGCGGCAACTTTGCCTCGAGCATGTCCCACATCTCGTTCTTCTATCCGAAGAGCAAGAAGGGGTTGGCGCTCGGACTGAACGCCGCCGGCGGCAACATCGGCGTCAGCTTCGTCCAGTTCGTCCTGCCACTCGCCGTCGGATTAGAGGTCGTAAGGCGCACCAACAACTCGGCGGTTCACCTCGAAAACGCGGGCCTTCTGTTTATCCCCCTCATCCTTGTAGCCTCCGTGTGCGCCTGGCTCTTCATGGACAACCTGAGAGTTTCTCGAGCCAAGATGCGCGACCTAGCACCAATAGTAAGCCGGAAACATACGTGGGTCATGTCCTGGCTTTACATCGGTACCTTCGGCTCTTTTATTGGCTACTCGGCCGCTTTACCGCTGCTAATTAGAACCGAGTTCCCCGATGTAAACCCGGCGCACTACGCCTTCGTCGGGCCCTTAGTCGGCTCTTTCGTGCGCCCAGTAGGGGGCTGGCTAGCAGACAAGCTGGGTGGAGCTAGAGTCACCTACTGGAATTTCTTGGCAATGATCTGTGCAGTCATCGGCGTCATATATACGCTGAGTAACAAGGATGAATGGTTCGCATTCTCGGGCTTCCTAACCATGTTCCTTGTACTGTTCACGTCGACCGGAATCGGAAATGGCTCTACGTTTCGCATGATCCCGTTGATTTTCCGCAGCGAGCACCTTCGTGTCGTCGCGCGCCAGGGGCGCGAAGCCCGTGAGAGGGCGGAAGCTACCGGCGCGAGGGAAGCGGCGGCCGTGTTGGGCTTCACCTCCGCGATCGGGGCCTATGGGGGCTTCCTGGTCCCCCAGATGTATGGGATGTCGATTGACAACACGGGTGGAGTTCTGCCAGCCCTCTCAGGCTTCATCGTGTTCTACCTCTCCTGCGTAGCTCTGACGTGGTGGTTCTACCTGCGCCGCAACTTCGCGTTGGGCAGGTTCCCCAGCCTCGCCGAAGCGAAAGTCTAGAAGCGGCCGCGAGGCGGCCCTTCACACTCAGCCTCACGGTGCGAGCCGAACCTCAACGCCGGGCACGAGCACGTTCCTGCACGCTCCACTGTGACGTGACGATTCTCGGAGGGCACGGGGAGAAACGTTCACCTGACGGGAACGGGCTCGTGATTCGACCGCAACCTAGCTCCCGTATCGTGCTGCGACGAGCGTAAGAGGAACCGCAAGAGGAACATTGGAGAATGGAAGGGCAAATGGCACAGACCAAGACTGGGAGACCTCGCCATACTTTGGCGTCCCTCGGGGGAGCCCACACCGTCGTTGTCGACCTACAAGATCGAGAGTGCTGGCTCGACGAACTCGTCGAACTGGAAGCCCTGATCACACAAGCTGTCATCAGCCTTCCGGACCGCACCGTCCCGGCCGACGCTCGTGGCGTGAAAGCCCATGTCCCCCGTGCCCCATTCGGAGCGGTAGCGGGCATGTTTGAAGACATGCCCGATGCCGTGGCACTCTAGCCCGCTTTCATTAGAGGTCGCCCCTGACAACGTAGAGAACACCGCTAAAACGACCGTCTTCCACTTCTCAGTCACGATCGCTGTCTGGCCAAAGGAAGAACGAGCCTGAAGTTAAGGATCGGGGAGGGGCCGGGCTCTCTCCGGCCCCTCCCACACCACCGTACATACGGCTCCGCATACGGCGGTTCGTCAGGCGCCTCGGCGTAGGTGCCAGTGGTAGGCCATCCCGCGCAGACCTTGATCG
>JALZEO010000121.1 GCA_030862025.1 Actinomycetota bacterium
CAAGGATACCTCGCGTTCGCTCAACCGAAAATGCGAGGTCGCGAGATCTGCAGGACATGACGTCGTGGTCTGCTGTTTGTGCGCTTTGTCCGAGTCGTTATCCCTGAAGCGTCTGCACAACCGGTCCCTGCCTCGAACCCGCCCTGACACCTTGGCCAGTCGTGATGGTCTCTCCGTCGACGAGCACCGCAGGAGGGTGCCCGTGAGCGAGCTCGGCGACGACGGGTGTGCCGGGTGGCAGCACCACGTTATGCGGCTGGAGTGAACGCACGAGTCGGCCCGACGGCAATCGCACGCTGTAGAGCACGAACGCCCCCTGGAACTCCTCGTCGACGACGTAGCCCGTGCCGCTCCGATCCTCACGTAGGGCGAGCTCATGGGGACGGACCATGACCTCGACGTCCCCAGACGTTGGCAGTTCAGCCGTGGTCACGGCGACGGCTCCCAACTCGGTGACGAGCTCCCCTCCGCGGCGTTCGGCCGGGAGGAAGTCCGCCTCCCCGGTAAAGGTCGCCACGAAGCGGTTGACGGGGTCATGGAAGACGGTCTCGGGAGTGTCAGCCTGCTCGATTCTCCCGGCCCGCATGACCGCGACCCGGTCGCCCATCGCGAGTGCCTCCTGCTGGTCATGCGTCACGAGCACGGCGGTCGCAGCGGCCTCTCGGAGAACCGCGATCGTCTCGGCACGAACCTGGGCCCGCAGGTTCGGGTCGAGGTTGGAGAAAGGCTCGTCGAGGAGCAGCACGGCAGGTGAGGGCGCGAGCGCCCGGGCGAGCGCAACCCGCTGCTGCTCTCCGCCCGACAGCTCATGGGGGTAGCGGTCGCCGAGGTCGCTCAAGCCCACGAGCGACAGCACTTCGGCCGCTCTGAGGTCCCGCTGAGAACGAGGAAGGACGTGCAGCCCGAACGCGACGTTCTTGCTGACGGTCAGGTGCGGAAAGAGGGCGTAGTCCTGGAACACGATGCCCACACTGCGCTGCTCCGGCGGCCGCCACGCTCCGGGCCCCGCGACGACCTGCCCCCGTATCCGGATCTCGCCGCGTTCGAGCGGCAGCAGGCCGGCGATCAGTCGGAGCAGCGTCGACTTGCCACAGCCGCTCGGCCCCACCAGGCTGACGAGCTCACCTTCGCGCACGTCCAGCGAAAACCGCTCCACCGCCGGCACCGCCCCGAAGCGCCGGTGGACGTCGACGAGAGCGAGCGTGACTTCGTCATTCACCTCGGACGGCTCCTCTCGCGTCGCTCCTGCGGAGCCCCGCTCACGGGATCGGTTCGAGGCGGGCGGGGACGGGACGTCGCACCGGTCCACCGGACTCCGCCTTGTCTCGGCGGGAACGTGACGGTTCGGTCATGCGCACAAGGATCGCCACCGGGACGAGCGCGGCGGCGACGATCGTGAGGGCGGGCAGGCCCGCACCCTCCCATCTGGACTCGGAGGCGAGCTGCCAGACCCACACCGACAGGGTCTCGAAACCGAAGGGGCGCAGCAGGAGCACGATGGGCAACTCTTTCATGGAGTCCAGCAGGACCAGCACGAAAGCTACCCCGGCTCCCGAGCGGATCATGGGCAGGTGGACGCGACGCAGGATACGGGTGCTCGAGGCCCCCAGCGCTCGGGCAGCGAGCGTCATGCTCGGTGAGACCTTTTGCAGACTCGCCTCCACGCCGCTGTAGCCGAGCGCCATGAACCGCACGACGTAGGCATAGACGAGGCCGATGAGGGATCCCGTGACGAGCAGGCCCCCGCTCATGAGGCCGAGTTCGCGCACGACCTGATCGGTCCCGGCCACGACGAGGAGAACCCCGATCGCCACGACGGGCCCTGGGACGACGTAACCGACCAGCGTGAGGTGGGCCGCGGAGCGGGTGAGACGCCCCCCTTGCAGGCGCGTCCCATTTGCCACGAGTGCGGCCAGAGTCACGCAAACCACGGCTGCTGCGGCGGCCAGGCGCAGACTGTCGGCCAGCAGGTACACGTAGCGGCGGTGGAACGCCCCCGACAGGCCACTCACGGCATCCAGCTCGACCCATAAGAACAGCTGCAGCAGCGGCACGAAGAACGCTACTGCGACCACCAGCCCGCAGATCGTGGCCGCCGCCCAGGCACGCCAACCTCGCAGCCTGGTGGTCTCGAGGCCCCGGCTGCTTGCGCCCTGCTGGAAGTATCGGGCCCGTCCCCGCAGCCCCCGTTCGAGCAGCACGACCGCGAGCGCGAACACGAGCACGAGCGCTGCGAGCTCGGTCGCGGCGGCACGATCGAACATTCCCTTCCAGACGCGGTAAACCCCTACCGAGACGGTCTCGACGTTGAAGTACTGCACGCTCGCGAAGTCGGTGAGCGTCTCCATCATGATGAGCAGGAGCCCGGCCGCCAGCGAGGGGCGAGCCAGCGGCAGTACGACCCGCCGTGCCGCTGCCAGCCGGCTCAGTCCCAGCGTGCGAGCCGCCTCGTACGTCGTGGCAGCCTGCTCACGCAAGGCGACTCGGGCGAGGAGGTAGACATAGGGGTAGAGGGTCAGCGACAGGACGATCGCGGCACCGGCCAGCGAGCGCACCGACGGAAACCACGCCTCGGTCCCGAACAACTCCCGCCACACGCCCTGCACCGGACCGGCATAGGACAGGAGCGACAGGAACACAAAGCCGAGCACGTAGGCCGGCATGGCGAGGGGCAGGACGAGCAGCCACGCGAAAGCACTACGCCCCGGAAAGCGGTAAGCGCTGACCAGCCAGGCGAGCCCTCCGCCAAGGGCGAGGGTGCCGACCGCAACTGCGAGCATGAGAGCCAGGGTCGTCACCAGCATGCCTGGCAGCCGGGTCGACCACAGATGCGCCCAGACCTCCCGGCTGGGGATGAGGATCGATGCCGCGACCACGGCTACCGGCAGGACGACGAGACCGGCGACGACAAGGACCACGAACGACCAGCCCCATCCCAGCCGGGTATGTGTGGAGAGTCGGCGCGCGACGGTCACGTATAACCCGCCTCGTCCATGAGCTTGACCGCTTCGACATTGCGCGCGCCGTACTCGGCGGCCGGCAGAAGGTCAGGCTGGAAGGACCCGAAGTGCTCGACGAGCACCGGTGCCGCTCGCACGTTCGGATTGACGGGATACTCGTAGTTGCCGTTCACGAACTCGCTCTGACCATCGGTGGCGAGCCACTCGAGCAGCCGGACCGCCTCCTCGGGATGCTCAGCGGCAGCGGTGACACCCGCCCCGCTGATGTTCACGTGCGTGCCTCGTTCGTCCTGGTTGGCCCAGAACACCCGCACGGGGAAGTCGGGGTCCTCGGCGATGAGACGCGCAAGGTAGTAGTGGTTCGTGATCGCGATGTCGCACCCGCCGGCTGCGACGGTCTGGAGAATTTCGACGTCGTTGTTGATGAACTGGGGACGATTGGCGACCCAGCCGCGTACGACCCCGAGGGCCCCCTGGTAGCCGTGGTGCGCGATGAGGCTGGCGACGAGCGACTGGGTGTAGACGTTGGTCGAGTTGCGCAGGCACAGCCGCCCTCGCCACTGCGGTTCCGCGAGTGCTTCGTAGGTCGAGAGCTCGCTGGGGTCGACGCGCTGGGAGCTGTAGACGATCGTTCGGGCCCGTCGGCTGAGACCGAACCAGAGCCCTTCGGGGTCGCGGAGATGCTCCGGTATGACCGCTCGCAGCCGCTGCGAGTCGATGGTCTGAAAGAGACCCTCCCGCCCGGCCATGTAGAGGTTGCCGGCGTCCACCACCATGAAGACGTCGGCCTGAGTCTGGTCGCCTTCCGCCTTGATGCGCTCCCGCAGCTCTCCGTCAGAGCCGGTGAGGAACTGGACGGAGATTCCAGTTTGGCGGGCGAATTCGTCGAAAGCCCGCTCGAGGTCGTAGTGGCGGGCGGAGTAGACACGGACCAGCGACGAGCCGCTCCCCCTCGCGCCGGCCTGCCCGCACGACGCCAGGAGCACTGCGGCCAACGCCGCCAGCAGCCAGGCGCACGAGTTGACCGGGAGGCGGAAGGGCGATGGGAAGGCGACTCTCATCATCCCTCGTCGGGTCGGGGGTCGAAGCGCTGGCGAGTGCTGGCGTGCTGGCGTGGGTCTGGACGCCGGCTAGCAGGCTTGCAGGCGTGACCGCGGAGCTTGGTAAGGCGTCTGAACGGGATTAGGGTCGCCTGACCTTAGCAAGCGGTTCGGGGTCGAGGGCACCCGGAAGAGGTGAAGGGGACGACCATGCTCAGCGCGGGAAGCAACACGTTCCTTCGGCTCGTCGTACCACTCCTGCTCGCGCTCGCGGCTTGCGGTGGAGGCGACGAGGCCACCGTTGAGAACATCGGTGAGACCGGCTCGGCTACTCACGGCGGCACGGCCACCGGTGCGAGGACCGGCTCCGCCACCCATGGCGGGACAGCGACCCATGTAGCCGCGTGCCAGCCCGTCGGAGATCCCGCGGCCGCCCGCTCAAAGATCGATGTCACGCTCGACGAATGGTCGGTGCAGACGCTTGAGCCTCGGGTGGCGTCCGGCCACATCACCTTCACCGCGCAGAATGCGGGCCAGGGGCCGCACGAGCTCGTGATCGTGCGTGCTACCGGCGACCCGGGCGCTCTCCCCGTTGACCAGCAGGGCGCCGTAGACGAGGAGAAGCTGCCGCCGGGCGCACGCGTCGGCGAGATCGAGGCCTTTCCATCCGGCACGAACTGCCAGGGAACCTTTGAGCTGCCCGCGGGCGAGTACGTGCTCTTCTGCAACATTGTCGAGCGGCACGGCGGAGAGCAGCACGTTCACTACCAACTCGGCATGCATACGAAGCTGACGATTTCCTGAGCGGATCCACTTCGAAGCAGCAGCGAGAGCGGGCAGCCGGGCGCTGTGTCGTTTCCCGGTGCCCTCAGTTGACACACGCGTGCACTG
>JALZEO010000131.1 GCA_030862025.1 Actinomycetota bacterium
GGTCAATCACGAGGGTCAGTGCGGAGCCGACCAGGAGCAGCTGGACCACGGCTCTGATCGAGGCCCACGCGATCCGCCCTTCGAGGCCGAGGCGTTGCCACAGTGAGAGGACGATCGCGACCACGACGAGGACCAGAGACAGGGTGAGACCGAGGAAGCTCACGTCACCTTGTGGCATCGGGATCTCCTGCAAGGAAGCGGGCGAGTTCGGAGATGTGGTTGAGGCTGTCGGGTGGGCCGCTGTAGGGGACTCGGCCGGCGAGCAGCACCAGCACGTGGTCGGCGAGCCGCCGCAGCTGGTCGAGGTCATGGGTTACCCAGACCACGGTGAGGCCGTCGTTGGCCAGTCCTCGGATGAGGCGTTCGAAGGCGAGCCTGGGGGTGAGGTCAAGACCTGAGGTGGGTTCGTCGGCGAGCAGGACCTGCGGGCCGGTGATCAGGGTGCGTGCCAGGCAGACCCTCTGGGCTTCCCCCCCCGACAGCGAGCCCGCTTGACGGTCGAGCAGGGTCGGGTCGAGTGAGACACGGCGAAGCGCGTCAGCGTAGGTATCGCTGCCGCCATGGGGGTCAGCCACGGCGAGGTTGTCGCGGACCGTTCCGCCGAACAGGGCTGGCGTCTGAAACACCATCCCAACCTCTCTGCGCAGTCGCAACGGGTCAAGGTCGGCGATGTCGCGGCCGCGGTAGAGGATTCGGCCCTGGTCGGGTACCTCGAGGCGATTGCACAGCCGCAGGAGTGTGGTCTTGCCGACTCCGGATGGCCCGGCGATGACCGTGACTTGGCCTTCAGGAATTTGCCCGCGGACCGCGTCGAGCACCCGCCGGCCTGCCCGCTCGATGACAACGTCCTCGAACACGAGCGCCGGCTGGATGGCGTGAGGTTGGGTGGTCACCTCAGGTCAGGCTGGTCGACACGGCTGTCCGGCGAACTGCACGACATTAGCCACCGAGCCTGTGACCGTCTGTGACTGCCGGTTCCGACGCAGCCCACAGCCGCCCCCGGTGACATCGCTCCTGCGCCGGCGGCTTCAGTGGCGGCGCGCAAGCGCCACCACGTCGGCGAGGGGCATCGTGCGTCCGGCTTTCCACCCTTCAGACCAGGCGGGTTGGTCGGTCCGGCAGTTGGCGAGGTAGTCGTTGGAGAAGACGTGGTCGAAGAGGTGTTGCCTCGCGCCGAGCCGCTCCCGAAGGGCGGCTGCAGCACCGGAAAGCACTGCAGCCACATACGTGTCGCCTTTGACCGCATCGATGAGCACGAGAGTCTCCAACGTCTCCGCGAGACTCCAATCTTCTCCGACGGTTGTGGAGATCGTGAGGCTTGTGCTGAAGAGCTCCTCCGCCTGTCGTATGTCCCCGCGGCGGAGCGCGCACATTCCGAGCTGGCGCATCGCCCGGGCTCGGTAGCTCTCGTCGCCGAGTTCGGCGTACCGCATCCCGGCCTCGCTGAACAAACGCTCGGCTCGCTCGACGTCTCCGGCATGCAGGGCCGCGAGTCCCAGGTTGAGCGCGGACGTCGCAAGTGGCCAAGCCCCGTCCAGCCCGCGGCAGATCGCCAAGGCACGTTCAAACGGAACAGCAGCCTCCCGGTAACGCCCCTGGGCCATCGCCGTCATCCCCCGCAGGGTGAGTCCATTGCGTTCGTCGAGCGGCGTGCCCGTCCGGTCGGCCAGTTCCAGTAGCTGTTCGCCGAGGGCCGCCGCTTCCTGGTGATCACCCTGGTGATAGGCGAGCCATCCGGCCCCCCAGAGTGCCTTTGCCCGCGTGTGGGCAGGGACTTCGGCATCCATGGCGAGTGCGTCGTGCAGCCATCGTCGACCTTCCATGAAACCGCCCTGCCCCAGCCAGAACATCCATATTGCACCCGCGAGCCGCAGCGCGCGCTGGGCCTCCCCGCGGTCGGTGCACCAGCCAAAGGCCAGCCGTAGGTTGGCCAGCTCCGATTCGAGCCGGCGATGCCATGGGAGTCGTTCGAATCTGCGCAACTCTGGCTCTGCGCGTTCGGCAAGCGCGCAGTAATACTCGGCATGCCGCCGGGACACGGTGTCTGTCTCGCCAGCTACATCAAGCTGGTCCGCCGCGTATTCCCGGATCACATCGAGCATCGCATAGCGCGGGGGATCAGCCAACGAATCGGTGAGAACCGCGAGACTGTGGTCGACGAGAGCGCCCATCGCGGCGAGCATGTCCAGCTCCGGCTCGCCCGCTCCGCATACCGTCTCCGCCGCCTCGAGGGTCCAACTGGCGAACCTCGACAGTCGGCGGAACGCGACTTGAGCGCCCCTGTCGAGCAGGTCATAGCTCCAGCCGATGGTGTCCCGCATCGTCTGCTGTCGCGGAGGCAGGTCTCGAGGCCCACGGGTGAGGATGCGGAGGCGGTTGTCGAGGTGGTCTCGGAGCGCGGCGAGGGGCAGATGCTTGGTCCAGACGGCAGCTAGTTCGATGGCGAGCGGCAGTCCCTCCAGCCGTTCGCAGATCTCCACAGCGACCGTTGCCGCCGGCCCATCCAGATCGAGGTCTGGACAAACTTCCAGCGTGCGCTCGACGAAAAGTGCCACGGCGGGAGACGGAGTCCTCGTGTCATCGGTGCTCAGACCGAGTGGCGGCAAGGTGAACACGTGCTCTCCACGCACGCGTAGGGCCGCCCGGCTCGTGACCAGAACGGTGAGACCCGGGCAACTCGCCAGCAGATCAGCGACCAGCGGTGCCGCTGACAGGAGGTGCTCGAAGGTGTCCAATACGAGCAGCCATTGCCGCGTGCCCAAATGTGCTCGCACGAGGTCGGCGACTGGGGTCACAGCGGCGACTGGGGTCAGAGCGGGTTTGATGCCGAGAGCCTTGGCCAGCAGCGAGGCGACCAAGCGAGGATCGCGCGTCTCCCCCAGGGAAACGAAGCAGGTCTCAACGGAGTAGGGCGAATGGGCTGCCGCCTCTAAAGCCAGACGCGTCTTGCCGATCCCGCCTGGGCCAGTGAGGGTCAGCAGCCGCACATGGGGGTCGTGAAGCCGCGTCAGGATCGCCGCCAACTCGGCCTCTCGTCCGATAAGCCGGGTCGGCGGGAGGGGCAGTGCGGGTTCTGCAGGGTTCTGCGCCGCTTCCAGTCTCTGACGCCACCGTCTCCCCAGAGCGATTGCCTCGAAGCGGGAGCGCTCGTCCTCAATCAAGCCAAGCGCCTCCGCGAGACGCGACGCGGTATGGCGGTACACGGCACTGCGAACGCCCCGCTCCACATCGCTCACGGTGCGGGTACTGATGCCGGCCCGTTCCGCCAGCTCCTCTTGGGTCAGACCGGTAGCCGCACGGTGGTGCCGAAGCAGCACCCCCAGTTCGGTGTCCTCCATGACCATTCCGCCCGTCGCCGGGATCGTAAACGAGGGAGGACGGTGGGCAACTCGGTGACTCCGACCGTCAACTCGTCATGGTCAGGGTCCGGTCGAGAAGCGACAGTGGTGGTGCGTGTTCCACCACCAGCACCGAGGTTCAGATGTCCACTGCAGCCAACAAGGCGCTCGTGCTCCGCTTCTACCAGCAGGTCTTCAATGGACGGCAGCTCGCACTCATCGATCAGATGGCGATCCAGGAATACGACGAACACGACCCGTTGCCCGGGCAACGCGGCGGCCGTGACGGGCTGAAGGACCGGGTCAGCATGCTTGTCGAAGGGCTGACACCGACCTTCACCGTCGAGGACGTGATCGCCGAGGGTGACCGTGTAGTTGTTCGCTGGACCAACAGAGGCACCCATGTCGGGGCGTTCCTCGGCATCCCGCCGACCGGCAGAGCCTTCGAATTCGCTGGGATCGACATCTACCGGCTTGAGCAGGGCCGGATGGCTGAGCACTGGCACGCGATCGACCAGCTGACCCTGCTCCAGCAGCTCGACCTGATTCCCTCGCAAGACGACGCTCCAGCCTAACTCGAGACGGCAGTCCCGCTCCTAGTGAGGAGCTGCGTTCGCCGAGAGACGGATCGTGTCCCTCTTCGGTCGCTTCCGCAGCCTGCACCCCGATCCGCGCCGCGGGTGCGAATCCTGCGCTGAGACGATGCTCGTCGAGCATGCGCTGGATGGCGACCGCAGTGGTCAGGGCAACGCTGGGGTGTCGAAAACCGCGAAAGGCCATCGCCGATGAGTCGCAGTCCTCGCCGTGATGATTCGTGGATAGCAGCAGCCAGAACCGATGGTTGTCGAGCTGCGATACTCCTGCGATGAGTTGCACCGATTCCCCCTACTACCGGTCCGACCTCGCGCTGGTGCATCACCGAGGTTTTGCCTTTCATGCTGATGCTTCCGCCGCCGGCATCTTGGCGCTCCTGGCACCCGTTCGGAACCGTGAAGGCTTGGTGGTTGAACTGGGTTGCGGCAGCGGACACCTGACGCGGCACCTGGTCCATGCCGGACACCGGGTGCTCGCGACCGATGCTTCGCCCGCGATGCTCGAACTGGCCCGAAGGATGATCCCAGACGTTGAAAACATCCGACAGCTGGTGCTGCCCGATGATCCCATGCCCTCGGTGAACGCAATTGTCTCGGTGGGTCACGCCCTGAACTACCTTCCGGACGAGACCTCCATTGAGCGAGCGCTGGTCGCCATCGCCAACGCTCTTCGTCCTGGTGGAATCCTCGCCATCGATCTCTGTGACCTACGTTGGGCGGAAGTCCGCCGTGACCAGCCGGATCTGGGCAAGGTGGGCGACGGTTGGGCGGTGATCACGGCCTTTTCCGTGCCGGCCGAGAACAGATACGTGCGCGACATCACGACCTTCGTACGGAACGAGGATGGGTCGTGGCGGCGCGCCCATGAGCGCCACGAGAACATTCTCATCGACAGCTCTGCGGTACCACGACTCCTGTCTCAGGTCGGCATTGAAGCCTTGGTTTACCCGACCTTCGGCAGCTACGTGCTGCCCCAGGGACTGGTCGCGATCATCGGTCAGCGGCCACCGTGATGAGCCGCGGACGCGGCATATGTTCTGGTCTTGGTGCTTGACCAGTACGCCCTTGCTGCCTGACAGCTGGAACGGCGCAGGAGCTGCGCTCAGCTAGGGATCTACCAATGAGCATCCAGCTCACAGCATTCTGCCCTGGCAGAAGGTCGCGACATGCCGACCGGCGTGCACTGCGATGGAGGAGTCACATGGAACGTGCCCGTCACCACCAAGATCAGAGACCGTTCCCCCTCGATGACCGCGTAGAGCCCCAAAACGTCCACGCCGCTACCTCGGTCAGCACTGGCCGACATGACCCCGTCACGAACCTCCCCGAGCGACCGCGCTGTGGACCGAGTTAGATAGTTGCCAGCGTCAGATTCTTTACTGGGATGTGAACCCAGTCCGCTCTTCTGACCGACGAGTTCGGTCAGAGTCTTCACACGGGTCGAACTTAGCCTGGGCCGATTCCTCGCCCTGCAAGTCCCCGCTCACCCTCCTCGCTGCTGCTAGCAGCGCCTTAGTCCTGAGCCCGTCACAGCTCAGTATGAACTTCCCCCCTGCGACCGGACACCTCGGATGAGAGGATGTCCGTATGGCAGAGAAGCGACGAACACGACGCAGGTTCTCGGAGGAGTTCAGCGGGACGCGGTCGAGCTGGTGCGTACGAGCGGCAGGCCGTTTCCCGCGAGCGGATCCAACAGGCGTGGCGTGACGGCCACCCCTACTACGAGGTCGAGGCGGCCTGGGTCGGCAAGAAGCTGGTTCGTAGCGTCTACGCGGCCCACGATCTCGAGGCCGCCGCCGACCGTCTCGACGCCTTCCTCGACTGGGCCGATCAGTCGACGTCGAGGAGTTGACCCGGCTGGCCGCCACCGTCCAATACTGGCGCCACCGCGTGCTGACTTACCATCGACGACGGCTGTCGAACGGGCAGACCGAGGCTATGAACCTGCTCGTGAAGAAGGTCAAAAGAGTCGGTTTCGGATTCCGCAAGTTCGATAAATATCACATCCGTCTCCTGCTGCACTGTGGCATCAGATGGGATACTCCCCACCGACAGAATCAGAGGCCGCACCCCGCTTAGCTGTGTAGAGCCCCGATAGCCGCATAGTCACGGTGTCCCCAGAGGGTAAGCCAAAGTTGCCGTCGCATGACCTTGGCGGCCGCCGCAGGCGCCGGCAAGCAAGCGCAGGCGAGTTCCTGACAAGGTGAGGCATGCCTGATCAGTTTGGAGATGCCGCTAACCAAGCAATGAGTCGCGGAACTGAACGCCCTCTCCGGCGATCGCCGCCGCTTCCTCGATCGGGACAATCGCCGCCGAGGTGAAACGCAGCCAGGGGGTAAAAGGGGCGGTCGCCCTCGCGAGCGTCGCCGCACTGTCCACCTCCACGACCGACACGCCGCCGCTTCCGTCTGCGAAGCCGTAAAAGCCCCTGAAC
>JALZEO010000135.1 GCA_030862025.1 Actinomycetota bacterium
CGGGTGGGTGGGCAGGACCGGGAAGGGCCGCAGGCCCGGGCGGGTGGGCAGGGTTAGACGCGGCGGTCGGGACGGCCGGTGGCGTAGCGGAGGCACACGTGCTCGATGCAAGCAGGGAACCTGGCACGGGGGACTTTCTCAGCGTCGCTGACTTCGACTCCACGCGCTTCGTGGCGCTGCTCGACCTTGCCGACGACTTGAAGCGTGAGCGCCGGAGAAGCGGCGTGGCCCACAGCACCCTGCTCGCGGGCCGTTCGGTCGCGCTGTTGTTCGAGAAGCCTTCGACCCGGACCCGGGTGTCGTTTCACGTCGCGGTGGCCGAGCTCGGCGGCAACCCTCTGCCGCTGTCGGCCCAGGAGCTCCAGCTCGGACGTGGCGAGCCCATCGCTGACACCGGGGCGGTGCTGTCCCGCTACGTCCACGCCCTCGTCGTTCGTACCTTCGCCCACGAACGGCTCGTGGAACTGTCCGCGGCTGCGAGCGTTCCGGTCGTCAACGCCCTCAGCGACCACGAGCACCCCTGTCAGGCACTGGCGGACCTGTTGACGATCCGAGAGCATCGCGGCGAGCTGGCTGGGATGCGGCTCTCCTACATCGGTGACGGCAACAACGTCGCCCATTCCCTGCTGCTCGCCGCCGGACTCATGGGCATGAGTGTGAGCGTCGGGCACCCACCCGGATACGGGCCTGACCCGCGAGTAGTGGAGCGTGCCCGCGAGCTGGGCGGGGCCGTGCTCACAACCGAGGACCCCGTCGCCGCCGTGAAGGGCGCCCACGTCGTCTATACCGACGTGTGGGCCTCGATGGGGCACGAAGCCGAGCAGGAGCAGCGCCGCCAGCGTTTCGCCCGCTATCAGGTGAGCGCCGAGCTCATGGCGTGGGCCGGCCCCGACGCGATCTTCCTGCACTGCCTGCCAGCCCACCGCGGGCAGGAGGTCACGGAGGAGGTCATCGACGGCCCCGCCTCTCGCGTGCTGGAACAGGCTGAGAACCGGTTGCACACGCAGAAGGCGCTGCTCAGCATGCTCCTCGGAGCCCACGGCTCGTGAGCCGCACGGTAGACAAGGCCGAGCGTCAACGGGTACTCGTCGGTCTCCTCCGCGACCACGATGTGCGCTCACAAGACCAGGCCTGCGAGCTGCTGGCGCGCAACGGCATCGCGACGACCCAGGCGACCGTCTCCCGCGATCTGGACGAGATCGGGGCCGTCAAGGTACGGGGGTCGGACGGGACGCTCGTCTATCGACTGCCGAGCGAGGCCAGACAGCCAAACGCGCGCGAGCACCTCGTGGCTGTCATGCGCCAGTTCGTGCTCCGGGTCGACGCAAGCGGTGGCCTCGCCGTGCTGCACACCCCCCCCGCCGCGGCTGGGCCGGTTGCGAGCGCCATCGATCAGGCTGGACTGGCAGGGGTGCTCGCCACCATTGCCGGGGACGACACGGTCGTCGTCATCGCGGAAGAGGGGATCGCGGGCGCTGAACTCGCCTCCCGCTTCCGGCGCCTCATGACATGACTACGGACAAAGGAGTGTGCAGTGGCCGAACGCTGCGTCCTCGCCTACTCGGGCGGCCTCGATACGTCGGTGGCGATCCGGTGGCTCGCGGAGCACAAGGGACTCGACGTCGTCGCGCTCGCCCTCGATGTCGGCCAGGAGGCGTCACCTGTCGCTGCCACGGATCCGGCCGTGCGGGGTTCGGCACCTGGCTTGGAGGATGTGCGCCAGCGGGCGCTCGACTGCGGAGCCGTCGACGCGCTCGTCGTCGACGTCCGCGACGAGTACGCGGAGCACTTCGTCGCCCCGGCAATCCGGGCAAACGCCCTCTACATGGGCAAGTACCCGCTCGTCTCCGCACTGTCGCGCCCTCTCATCGTCCACCACCTCGTAAGGGTGGCCCGGGAGATGGGCTCGCGGGTGGTCGCGCACGGCTGCACGGGAAAGGGCAACGACCAGGTCCGGTTCGAGGTCGGGGTGATGTGCCTTGCCCCCGACCTGCGCACCGAGGCCCCGATCCGCGAATGGGGCCTGTCCCGGGATGAAGCGATCGCCTGGGCGAATAAGCGTGGACTGCCCATCCCGGTCAAGGCGTCGAGCCCGTACTCTATCGACGAGAACCTCTGGGGGCGCGCCGCAGAATGCGGCGTCCTCGAGGATCCCTGGCAGAAGCCGCCTGAAGACGTCTTCGCCCGATCCAGGGACCCTCGCTCGGCGCCCGAGGAACCCGAGGAGCTCCTCCTGCGCTTCGACCATGGGCTGCCGGTCGCGGTTGACGGCAAGGAACTGCCCCTGCGGGAACTCGTGTCCGAGGTGGATCGACGGGCCGGCGCACACGGGGTGGGCCGAATCGACATGGTCGAGGACCGCCTCGTCGGCATCAAGAGCCGTGAGATCTACGAGTGCCCGGGCGCGGTCACCCTGCTGACCGCCCATCGCGACCTCGAGGATCTCTGCCTCAAGCAGGAGCTCGCCCAGGAGAAGCGCGGCCTCGAGGGCCGCTACGCCCAGCTCATCTACAACGGTCTGTGGTTCACGC
>JALZEO010000136.1 GCA_030862025.1 Actinomycetota bacterium
ACCAGCATTTTCGCGGCGACGGCCGCGCTCCGTGCGCGTCGCATCTCAGGCACAGGCACAGAAGCTCCGCACGGCACTCGATTGTCATCGTCGTGCTGTGGAATGCAAGGATGCGCCCGGTCCAGCGAACCGAGGAGGTCATGTGGCAGCAACCACCCGCCGCACCTATCGATCACGCCGCTCGTGTCTGGCGGTGCCGGGCTCGTCGGAGAAGATGCTGACGAAGGCGCAAGGTCTCAACGCGGACCAGGTGTTCCTCGACCTCGAGGACTCGGTCGCGCCCGACGTGAAGCCCGAAGCTCGCAAACTCGTTGTCGACGCGCTTCGAACCGGCCAATGGGGCGACAAGGTGCGGGTGGTGAGGGTAAACGACGTCTCGACCGCCTGGTGTCACCGGGACGTCGATTACGTCGTGTCCCACACCGGTCCCGATCACCTTGACTGCATCATGATCCCCAAGGTGCAGGACGCGGGTCAGGTCCACTTCGTGGACCACCTGCTCACCCAGCTGGAGCGGGAGAACAGGTGGCCGGTGGGCGCGGTAGGGCTCGAGCTTCAGATCGAGAATGCCCAAGGGCTGACGAACGCGGATGAGATCCTCGCCGTCAGCCTTCGCACCGAGACGTTCATCTTCGGGCCCGGCGACATGGCAGCCGCACTCGGCATGCCCTCGCTGACCGTCGGCGCCATCCAGCCGGACTATCCCGGTGACCACTGGCATTGGGTGCTCATGCGCATCCTCGTGGCAGCGCGCCACGCGGGGGTGCAGGCGATCGATGGACCCTACGCCCAGATCCGAGACGTCGAAGGCTTCCGCGAGGTGGCCACGCGCAGCCGACTTCTCGGCTACGACGGCAAGTGGGTGCTCCATCCGGGACAGATCGAGGTGGCCAACGCGGTCTACGGTGTGACCCAGGAGGAATACGAGCGTGCGGAGGACATCCTCGTCGCTTACGAGCACGCAAGGGGGGCTGAACGGCGGGGCGCGGTCATGTTCGGTGACGAGATGATCGATGAGGCGTCGCGCAAGATGGCCGAGGTGAATGCCGAGAAGGGGCGGCGTCAGGGAATGGCGCCGCGTCCCGTCCCCCAGGACGTTGCCTTCCACGCGCGCGCGGGATGGCGCGCGGAGCGTGGCTCACTGAGCTAGCCGTGCGGCCATGAGTAGCGGGAATGAGTAGGGAGGAGGAATGGATGCAGTTCGGTCGGTACTTCGAGGACTTCGCGCTCGGAGATGTCTACAAACACTGGCCCGGTAAGACCATCACCGAGTACGACGACCACCTCTTCTGCGCCATCACGATGAACCAGCATCCTCTGCATTCGGACGCTCACTATGCGCAAAGCTCGACACATTTCGGTCGCAACGTGGTTGTAGGAAACCTCGTCTACTCCCTCGTCCTGGGTCAGAGCGTGCCGGACGTGTCCGGCAAGGCGATCGCGAACCTCGAGGTCGAGTACCTCAGGCACGCGAACCCGACCTTTCACGGTGACACGATCTACTCAGAGACGCGAGTGGTTGACAAGCGCGAATCCCGCTCGAAGGCCGATCGCGGAGTCGTGACGGTCGAGACGATCGGCTACACCCAGGACGGCACGATCGTCTGCGAATTCCGGCGCAGGGTCCTCGTGCCGAAACGGCTGGGCGGGGTCGATGAGCAGCCTGGCCGACCGGAGCCGAGGCGGGCGGATGGGAGCGAGTAGGCTGCGCACCGACCCGTACTCCCGTGCTTCCTCACGGTCAGGAGGACACCGCAATGAGCGTCATGCTCCGTGACGTCATGACGAAGAACGTGCTAACCACGGCCCCCGACGCCACCGTCGCCGATGCGGCCAGGGCCATGACCGAGCGCAAAATCGGCTCCGCTTGCGTCGTCGACGAGCAGGGCCGTCTGCTCGGCATCATTACGGAGCGGGACGTATTGCGGGCGGCAGGGTCGGGCCGGGATCTGGTGAACGAGTCCGTCACCGCATGGATGACGCCGGATCCGGTCACGATCGGTCCCGATGAGATGCCTTGTTCGGAGATCGCGAACATCATGATGGAGCGTGGCTTCCGTCATCTGCCGATTCTCGCTGGTGACGACCTCATCGGCATCGTCTCCATGCGAGACGTCTGGCGTTTCTCGTTCCTGCCCTCCGAACCGGACGACGTCCTGCGGGCCTGAGAGTTCCGTCACCCAGCGTCAGGCCCTGAGGGCAGCCGCCACGCTCGAGAAGACTTGTCCGAAACTCCGTTGTGACACCAACCTCGAGTGTCTAGCGTCACCGGGATGCCACGCCGTCGGTTTTGCGAAGAATGACCTCGTCAACCAGGGACGAGGGCGATCTGCAGAGGCCGCGTGCGGTTGACTTGCGATGACGTCCTCTCACGAGCCCTGACCGAATGATCACCTATCTCTATCTTGGGGCGAGATGACCGATTCATATACAGTGAGTGACGAAATCGTCGGGCGCACGGCAAGGCGGAGAAACGGAAGGGGTCGGCGGGTGGCGGCCAACAGGGTTCGGCTCCCCTCAGCGACGGTCGAGCGCATCGCGACGTGGCGGCAACACCGGTCATCGCGTGGCTGGCGACCCCTGATGGAGGCTCCGGCTATCCACTACTCCGACGACGCTGAGTCACTCGTCTACCTCGTGAACGCGGAGATCATCGTGCGTGCCCCCTCCTTCGCCGCTGCCAGGGATCATTGGGGCGAGCCGGTCGGCGCGTCCGAGCGGGAGCCTGTCTTGGTTGCGGCGCGGGGTGACCTGCGAGAGCCTGCGGTGGACGCGTCCGAGCCGGAGCCTGTCCTGGTCGCGGCGCGGGGCGACTTGCGAGAGCCCGAAATGGACGCGCCTGAGCGCGAACCTGCCTTCGTCGCAGCCGACGACCAGGTGATGGGGCGTGCTGGTGCGCCGGCGTTCTCTTTCGCCAGGCGGCCTGAGGCTCGGCAACCTGCAACCTGGTCCGCCCGGGCTCTCCCCTCATGGACGAGGGAGGACGTGGTTGAGGCGCCTCCTTCCTCGGCCGACCTGCAGGAGACCCTCTCGACCCGTAAGACCTTCCCGGTGAGGACGTGGACCGCTCACGTTCCTCCTGCAAGCGCGACCTGAGCCTCACGGACGGTAGCATCGGGAGGTCCGACCGCCTTCCGTCACACGAGGTCGCAGGTGAGGGTCCTTGTCGCTGACCGCCTGTCGGAGGCCGGCATTGCCGCGCTCGCCGCTCGTCACGAGGTCGATACCAAGACCGCGCTGACCAAGGACGAGCTGATCGGTGTCATCTCCGCCTACGACGCCGTGGTCGTACGCTCGTCCACGACGATCGACGCCGATGTCGTGGCGGCCGGCACCAACCTGAAGGTCATCGCGCGAGCCGGCATCGGCCTCGACAACGTCGACGTCCACGCTGCCACCCGCGCCGGCATCATCGTGTGTAACGCACCACAGTCCAACATCGTCTCGGCGGCTGAGCACACCCTCGCCCTCCTGCTGGCGCTCGCGCGAAACGTTCCCCAGGCTGACGCCGATCTCCGCAGCGGCCGCTGGGAACGCAACCGCTGGAGCGGCACGGAACTGCACGGAAAAACGCTCGCGGTGATTGGGCTGGGCCGTATCGGAGTGCTCGTCGCCCAGCGTTGCAACGCCTTCGGCATGCGCCTCATCGCTTACGACCCCTACATCTCGGTGGAACGGGCTGCCCGCATGGGCGTCACGCTCGTAGACGAACTCGACGATGTGCTGAGGCAGGCCGACTTCGTCACCCTGCACCTGCCCAAGACCTCGGAGACGCTCGGCCTCATCGGGCGCGCGCGATTGCGTCTCATGAAGCCGACTGCGCGCTTGATCAACGCAGCTAGGGGCGGGGTCATCGACGAGGAGGCGCTCTATGAGGCGCTAAGCGAGGGGGCTATCGCGGGCGCCGCGCTCGACGTCTTCGCGGAGGAACCCACCTCCTCGAGCCCGCTGTTCACGCTCGACAACGTCGTGGTAACCCCACACCTTGGCGCTTCAACCCATGAGGCGCAGGACAAGGCCGGCATCCAGGTCGCTGAAGCGGTCAACCTCGCGCTCGCAGGTGAGTTCGTGCCTTCGGCCGTCAATATCCAGGGCGGGCCGGTCGACGACCTCGTGCGCCCTTTCCTCGGCCTGGCCGAGAAGCTCGGGCGCCTGTTCACCGCGCTCTGCGAGGGTGGCTTCGGGGGGGAGGTTAGCGTCAGCTATGTCGGGGAGCTCGCCGGCGCCGACGGCCGTTTACTCGGGTTGACCATGCTGAAGGGGCTTCTCACCGACGTCGTCCACGAGCCGGTGACGTTCGTGAACGCGCCACTGCT
>JALZEO010000146.1 GCA_030862025.1 Actinomycetota bacterium
GCGCTACAGGGACCCGCCAGCTGGCGAGATCGGGAAAGGCCGAGATCACGGCGGCGACACCGGCAGACACCGAGACGGCGACCGTCAGGCTGTAATCGATCATGAGTGAGGCGCCGGACACCAGCGAAGCGCTCCGGCCAAGATTGTCACTCGCGACGATATAGCCGCCTCCGCCATTTGGATACGCGTAGCAGACCTGTCGATAGCTTGTCGCCACAATAACGAGTAGCACCATGACGACAAACGAGATCGGGACAAGTAACTCGAGGGCTGCCATGGCAGCGACCGGAATGAGGATGTGGAGGATCTCCTCCGTCGCGTAAGCGGTGGACGAGATGGCGTCGGAGGCAAAGACCGCCAAACCGATGCTCTTGGGCAGACGCTGTTCCTGCTCCTCGTACTGGGCGAGCGGGCGCCCGAGCAGCAGCTGTTTGATCGGCATGACGCCGGCTCCTTCACACCACCTACCGAGGATGCCCGACGGATCGTCAGTCAGGCGCGCAGCGTACTCACGCCCGCCGGAGCTCCCGGCGTGTCGTTCGAAGGTGGCCCGACGACGACCGGTAGACCGCGGGACCCGGGGGTCCGGGCAAACCCCCTCGGGGGGACGCTGAGTCAGGATGAATTGCGCTGCACGCCGAACTCGGCGAGGAGCGCCGAGGGCAGGTCGAACGTGCCCTGCTCGCGCTTCCAGCGCGCACCGAGGCGCTCGTGGTCGACGTAGCCCGCGGCGAGGGCGGGCCGTCCAAGCACCGCCTCAGCCGCGTCCCGCAGCGCTTCCGGGGTCGGGTCCTCCCCGAATGCCGGGTAGACCTCCAGCAGACGCCACACCTCCTCGAGGCTGCGCTCCTCCTCACCGAGCCGCAGGTGCTCTTTGCCGGCGACGATCTGTTCGATGACCGCATCCCACAAATCGTGGTGCGACAGCCCCTGCGGCTGACGGAACTGGGGGGGTGGGTGGAGGCGGTACTCGAGTTCCACCGATGTAAGGGAACCAGGCATCCGGGTAGGCTCGATCCAGACCTGCCAACCCCTGAGGTAAGAGTCTATCGGCGGTCCGAACGCCCCCTCGAGGGCTAGTAGGAGCTCGGGGTCGCATGGGAACAGACACGTCGGATTGCGGCTCATCGTCCATCTTTGTGCGCGCTCGGTGGAGTCCGGAGGCTAACGAAGCGCGCCCCCCTGTGGAGCGGACGGGGAGGCGAGCCGGCTGCGATGCTCAGGTCGCGCACCAACCCATCTCGCAGCGCCGTGCTCCCGCCCGTCTCACGGTGCCGCGACCGGCCCGGCCTGTGGGGGTGCCGTTCCATGACCCAGCGGTACACGATCGCGGCGAGCAAAGGGGTGGAACAGGAGTTGCTCCTGGATGCGCTCTGGTCCGCCGGCGCTCTTGGCGTATGGGAGCGCGGCCAGGTCGTCGTCGCCTGGTTCCCCGAAACCATCGTCAGCGTCCCTCCAGGCGGGCGGTGGGAGCCGGAGCCCGAGCGCGACTGGCTCGCCGAGTGGAAGACCGGGCTCGAGCCGGTTCGGCTGGGCAGGTTGACCCTGACACCCTCATGGCATCCTGCTGCCCGCGCCGGGCCCTGCACGGTAGTGATTGATCCTGGCATGGCGTTCGGCACCGGACACCACGCGACGACGCGGCTGTGCTTGTCGGCGCTCGAGCGTGCCGACCTCACTGCGAAGCGGGTCCTCGACGTAGGAACAGGAAGCGGCGTGCTGGCCATTGCCGCGGCACGTCTCGGTGCCGAAGAGGTCGTCGCGGTCGATGTCGACCCGGATGCGGTTTCTGTGGCTGCCATGAACGCTACACGCAATGAGGTGGCTGTCGACGTTCGGCTGGGGAGCCTCGAGGCGGCGTGGGAGGACGGTCCCTTCGACATCGTCGTAGCCAACCTCTCGACCGACCTCGTGCTCCGATCGGCTGCCGCCCTCCTGGCGCTGACCGTTCCGGACGGGCTCTTGGTCGTCAGTGGCATCGCTTCGATCCGCAATCGACCGGTCCGCGACGCCTTGCGGAAGCTCGACGCTAAGCTACTGACCCTCGATGTCGATGACGAGTGGGCGGCCCTCACCGTCTCGCCACCGGGCTCAAGCGAGGGTGAGGTGATGGGGAATGACGTGGGCGATCCTGGCCTACAGCCCGCGTAACGCAGCGACGACGAACCTGTTCTGAGGACGGTCGTGCGCGTACTCCTCCCGGTGCTGGTCGTGCTCGTCGCCTTTGCGACGAACTGCACGTTCCGCGACGTTCCTGCCGACCCCGTCGCGGCCCCCACCGCACCGAGGGACGACGTGCCCGAACCCCGCCTGGTCGTGCTCCGTGAAGAAATCGACGAGGCGCGCACGACCATAGGGGCGGCCAGTGCTGGCTTGGAGGAGGCGCGTAGTTCGGAAGATCTCGCGACTGCCCGCTCAGCCGCAGAACGCACGGTGCACACCCTGTCTGTATCGGCGGCGCTCGCCGGTGACCTCAACGGGGACAGAAAGGTGGCTCAAGCGGGGGTCAGGCCCTTCTTCCCCGCCCCCGACGCCCGGAGGGGCAGTGACGTTCTGACACGTGCCCTGGCCGCGGCCCGCGCCGCTGGGGAAGCGGGCATGCGGGTGAGCGCGGTACTCGAGGATCCGGTGGCGGGTGACGTCACCGGGTGGGAGCGCCGCCCGGACGAGCAGATGGCTCTCATCCAGTCAGCGGCCGCGGACGGTGAAGGCAGCTCGATCGTCGAGCTTCAAGGCGAGGTCACCCGTGCGCTCGCGTGGGCACTTCTCACCGTGCGAGCCCGCGAACTCGAGGCGGCGCATGTTTTCGCTGAGAGGGGCGGCGCCCACCTCCTTGTTGCGCTCACCGCTCTCGAGGGGGTCCAGGTGGCGGAGGTGCAGCATCAGTCCTCGCCAAGGTAAGCCTTGCGCACTTGAGGATCGGCGAGCAGCTGCTCCCCGCCGCCGGTGAGCACCACCCGCCCGGTCTCGATCACATACGCCCGGTCGGCAAGTGACAGTGCCGCCTGAGCGTTCTGTTCCACGAGCAGGATCGTCGTTCCCTGGCGCCGCAACTCTTCGAGGGTTGTGAGGATCCGCTGGGTGATGAGAGGCGCGAGCCCCATCGAGGGTTCGTCGAGCATGAGAAGCCGTGGATGGCTCATCAACGCTCGTCCGATCGCGAGCATCTGCTGCTCCCCGCCAGAGAGTGTGCCGGCGAGCTGCGTGCGCCGCTCAGCCAGCACGGGGAACAGCGCGAAGATGCGTTCGAGGTCGCCTTGCAGCCCGTCCACGGATACAACCGGCCTGAAGCGACGGCCGGACTGGCGGGTGAAAGCACCGAGCTCGAGGTTCTCCAGCACCGTCATCCGGGGAAAGATCCGGCGTCCCTCCGGGGCGTGCGCGACCCCGCGCTCGACGATGTGGTGTGCCCGCAGACGGTGGATGGGCTCACCGTCGAAGCGGACCTCTCCCGACAACGGCCGCAGTAGGCCGGAGATCGTGCGTAGCGTCGTGGTCTTCCCCGCGCCGTTGCCGCCGATGAGCGCCACCACCTCACCGCTCTGGACGGCGACACTTATCCCCCTGACCACCTCGAGCGCGCCGTAGGAAACGTGCAGATCGCTGACTTCGAGCAGCATGGTCGGGCTGTCGGCACCTGGGCGCTGGCTGGTGGCCCGGGAAAGGTTCATGGCAGGGGAGCCCCGAGGTAGGCCTCCACGACCCGTGGGTCCCGCTGGACCAGGCCGGGCGGTCCGTCTGCAAGCTTGCGGCCGTGAACGAGCACGGTCACGCGGTCCGAGAGACTGAAGACGAAACGCATGTCGTGCTCGATGACGACGACGGCCACGCCGTCGTCGCGTATGCGGCGTACGAGCGCCAGGGTCGCGCGGGTTTCCGCGGTATTCATGCCGGCAGTGGGCTCATCGAGTAGCAGCAGGGCGGGATCGGTGGCTAGCGCACGTGCCACCTCGAGGCGGCGCTGGTCCCCGTAGGACAGGTTCTTGGCGAGTTCGTCCCCTGACGTTGGCAGCCCCACGAACCCCAGCAGTTCGCGGGCACGAGCCGTGGCCGCCTGTTCCTCCCGCCGGAAGCGGGGACCGCGTGCGAGCGTCGTGACGAGCCCCTCACGCGTACGGCAGTGACGACCGACGAGCACGTTCTCGAGGGCGGTCATGTTGGGAAAGAGCCGAATGTTCTGGAAGGTGCGCGCCAGCCCCCTCGCGACGATGTCGTGGGGCCGCCGGGGCAGTGGTGCACCCCGGAAGTGGACCTCCCCGGAGCTACGCGCCTGCATTCCCGTGAGACAGTCGAAGAAGGTCGTCTTGCCGGCCCCGTTGGGGCCGATCAGTCCAACAACTTCCCCCGGGTAGACGTGAAAGTCGAGTCGATCGAGGGCGACGAGACCGCCGTACCGTTTCCTGACCTCGCGGGCCTCGAGCAGGGGCTCGCCCGCCCTCCCGCCGCCTGCGGCGGCTCCCCGGTCCTGGCCCGCCCTCCCGCCGCC
>JALZEO010000158.1 GCA_030862025.1 Actinomycetota bacterium
ATCCAGGGCTGCGCTAAGACGATGGTCGCCGTTGTTCATCGCCAGGCCCCGCAGACATGAGGGACGTCGTGGAAGCTAAGCGGGTTGGAGGTTCCCCGCCTTCAGCACTGCAGTGAACCGCCGCGGAAGCGACGAGGGGTCTAGATGGTCGCCTGTCGCACCGGGCAACACAAGATCGTCGGGCCGTTGTCGCCATGAGATCCGGCGTCTCCCCACCGCCAACCCGCGCCGTGACCGCAGACCAGCACGCCGCGCGCTCGGGTGCATGTGGACGCGGGCTCGGGCCATCCGGGAGGCTACGACGAGTATCGTCACGCGGCTGAGGTTGGGCACAGCTGGAACTGCTGGATGCGGCGCGTGGCGGCGACGAGGGCGCCTGCACGGGCTCGTTTTGATCCGCACTGCGGGAGCTGCACATCGACTGCTACTCAGGTCCAGTACGGCGAGGCCGCGCTCCAAGAAAGCTCCTCCTCTTCGCCCACCGGCCCCTCGCCGTGGCTCGGCGTGGGCGCACCCTCTTGACCCTCACCCGCCGCGTCGCGCCCGGGTCGCTTCGGACCGCGCCGCCGGAGTGGCCTTCGGCGACGAAACCACCAGCCATGCGATCTCGGCCTGCCGAGCGCAGTTTCCTCCGCTGCAGTCCGGTTGTGTCCCGACGCAAGAAGCGGACGAAGAGGGACGAGTTTTCATCTGACCTCAGCTCGCCCGGACATACTGGTGCGGTGACCGATCGCAACGTCCTCGGTGGAGAGCTCGAGCTCTGCGGGACCGACCCTCTCACCGGCTTCTACCGGGACGGTTGCTGCACCACGGGCCCCGAAGACCGAGGAAGTCACACGATCTGCGTAGTGGTCACGGCGGAGTTTCTCGAGCACCAGCGTCGCATCGGCAACGACCTCAGCACGCCGAGGCCTCAATACCGGTTCCCCGGACTGGTGCCGGGCGACCGATGGTGCGTCACCGCGGTGAACTGGCTGCGGGCCCACGAGGACGGTGCGGCCGCCTACGTGGTCCTGGCGTCCACCAACGAACGGGCCCTCGAGCTCGTCCCCCTCGCCGCGCTGCAACAGCATGCCGTCGACGTTCCCGGGGATCCCAGCGTGTTCGGCTCCTGAGACCCGGCGCCCGAGCTCCTGCGACCCGGCGCCCGAGTTCTCGCACCAGCGAAATAAGCACTGGTGCCGCACGCGGTACGGAGGGCGCGCGGTAGGGACGGTCGCTCAGCCCCGTTCTGGTTTGGCCCAGGCACGACGAGCGGGATGTGGCCGGCTCGTACCCCGGCGATCGGCCGCGGGTCGAGGAGATCGACGCCGTGATGCGTGCGGCGGGCGAGACGTACGGCGACCGCCTGCGCGGTCGGGCGCCGGGCGGGTCATCGAAGCGGTTCGATCGAGCGAAGTTGCCTAACCCCTGCGAGGGCCCGCTTCCAGTGGTCGCTCAGCTCAGCCTGGGCCAACTCCGCCCAAGCCCTCCGTCGGGGCTGGCAGGTTGACTGCGCCGGGCTGCCTGCCCTCGTCGCGCAAACCCCAGAAACGCTTCCCTCGGATCGCTCGATGGGACCCACGGCGCTACCTTCGCTCGGGCATCTGGGCACCTTCGCGAGTGCGTGAAGATCTAGTCGTCGGGGCTTCGCGAACCGCCGCTGAACGGCGCGAATGCGCTATAAGCCATCCCTTCCAGCTCCGACCTGAGGCGCACGGTCATGCCCCACGGTCACGCCGACCTCGGCCAACCCACTCCCCAGTCCATTTTCTACGACCAGGGCCGGTTCGGGCGCCTGTTCCCGACGCTCCCGGCCTTCGCAGCCGACACGAAATTTGTGCGGGATGCGCTCTTGGAACTCGGAGCAAAGGGCGGCCCGATGGACGCGGGCGACGATTTGTCCGAACCCATCACTCTCATCACCGACCCGGCCAAGAGCGTCAACAACCCGGACAATCCCGCGATCACCGCGGGCTTCACCTTCCTCGGCCAGTTCCTCGACCACGACATGACGTTTGATCCGACGTCGAGCCTGGCTCGTCAGCAGGATCCGGAGTCGATCCGGAACTTCCGCATTCCTGCTCTCGACCTCGACAACCTGTACGGAAGTGGCCCCGGTGCCTCGCCTCACCTCTACGACTCCACGATCGACGGAGGACGGACCACGCTCCTGACCGAAGAAATCCCCGGATCGGCGGCCATGACGGTCGACAACAAGCCTCGGTCCGACCTTCCCCGGAACAGCCAGAAGACCGCCCTTCTCGGCGACCCGCGCAACGACGAGAACCTGATCGTCTCGCAGCTCCACCTGGCTCTGATCCGCTTCCACAACAGGGTGGTCGTCGACCTCAAGTCAGAGCTGGGCGCGGGCTACACCGCCGCGGAGATCTTCTCGGCGGCCCAGCGGGTGGTCCGCTGGCACTACCAGTGGCTCGTCATCCACGAGTTTCTGGTCAAGACGG
>JALZEO010000165.1 GCA_030862025.1 Actinomycetota bacterium
GCCGCACACGGTGCTGCAGTAGACCCAGCCGGTTGCGACGGGGTCCAGTGCGCCGGACACGGCCAGGGCGGTGGTCTCGTCGAGCAGGGCCAGACCCTTCTCGACCTCTCCTCGCATAATCAAAGTGCGCCCCTGCATGTTCAGACCCATGGCCTGCAGGGATGCATCTGCGTACCGGTTGCCGAGCTCCGCCGCATAGCGGGCGTGGCTTAGGGAGGCTTCTACCTCCCCCATTAGATACTCGGACACGCTGCGCACAACCGCGAGCCAGCCGTGCACCGGCGATTCGGGCTCGCCTTCCAGCAGGCGCTCGGCTCGGTTGAGCCAGCCATTGCTGCTCGCGAGAGAGTCTGCCTCCAGCTCCATGCTGGCGGTCTGAATCGCCGCCACAGCAGCCGCCAGCCGAGTACCCGCCCGAACGTGCGCTCCGTGGGCGCGCTCCCACGCCGAGGTTGCGGCGTCCGGGTGACCGGCGAGATACGCGGCCTGAGCGAGCTGCTCCAGCGTCGGGGCGTCGAGCTCCAGGGTCGCGTCAGCCTCGGAGAAGCAACGGTAGGCCTCGGCCCAGTCGTGGCCGTCAAGCGCCTCGCGGGCGCGCCGCAGCGGGTCGTCGAGCAGCTGACTCATGCAAGCCTCACGCCGGATCATAGACGTGCCAGGTAGCGATCCACCCGGCGAAGCTCGGTGCCCAGACAACGCAGGTTAACCTGCAGCCCGCGCTGATGCTGATGCGGCCAGGTCTCCGGATGTCGCGAGTTGATCCGTCTCCATGACGTACCGGTGCGCCACGAGGCGCCATGTATCCGGGTGGGTTGGAAGGACCCACCTCCGGGCTGTCCTCTCGTTCCTTGTCACGGCGCAGTGCCCTTCTTCGCCGTGGTCCGCGGGGCGAACCAGCTCATGGGTCCGCCGGGAGACCGTGCCGGACGCGGTCTCCTCCCCCCGGGACCACCCCTACTGCCTCAGCTCGATACCGGTCGAGGCCTCCCGCTGCGCCTTCTGCATGCCGCCCGTCAACGTGACGTCCTCCTGAACCTCCGATCGCCACTGGCCTTGACCCTCCGTAGGCCGGCGGCCTGATGAAGCCCGCGAGACGATCGTGCCGTGCCTCTATCCCGACGTGCCCGACTTCCACGTGGAGCCCATGGAGCGGTGCTCACTGCCCAGCTCCACTTCCCGAGCGAGGCGTGATTGAGAGCCCGGTACTCGCTGGGGTTCCGGCTCGAGTGGGTCGAGGGTTACGGTGGCCCCATCCCCGAGGTCGACGTCACCTACGAGCGGGGCCCCGCCCCTGCCATCCGGCATGCCAGCCAGTGCCACTGGATGCCGTCTGACCTGCGGTTTCGCGCCGCTACTGTCTCACTCAAGGGTAGCGCGTGACGCCCGATCACCGATTCAGCCAACCCGGTTGGTTGCAATTCGGGTTGCAATCGCCGCGCGAGGTTGTGGACAACGCAGGGCCTGCCTGCGTTTGTGCAGGTCAGACGTAGTGCGAGCGGGGAGACTCGAACTCCCACGGGTGTTACCCCACCAGGACCTAAACCTGGCGCGTCTGCCGTTTCCGCCACGCTCGCTTCAGTAGAAATGGTTTCACCCAGAGCTCGAAGGTGAGCCGGCTAGCGTCTCGTGGTGATACGACAGCCTTAGACGAGGACGCAACACTCCTCGAGTTCCTGCAGTGTCGCTCGGTGTCACTCATCTGCCGTGCGCCGCCAGGGACTCGAACCCCGAACCTGCCGGTTAAGAGCCGGATGCTCTGCCAGTTGAGCTAGCGGCGCTGGGGTCCCCACCATACCGAAGGTGAATCACCTGGTGACGAAACGGCGGGTGGGGTGAGTGAGGGGACTCGAACCCCCGACCTCCTGGACCACAACCAGGCGCTCTAACCGAGCTGAGCTACACCCACCGTAAGCTGCGCGAAGCAGCGCGCCGCATGGTACGGAGGGTGCAAGGGAGGGTCAAAGGAGCCACTCGCGCGACACTGCGGCCGCCTCCTCGGGTCGTCCTTCACGCCTGCTCGACATACACCGCTGCCGTCTGGGGACGTGGTTGCGGTAGTTGCAGCCGGTGGCCGCCGCGACTCCACCTCGACGGACTCCGGAACGGAAGTCTCGCGCGGCCCCGTCACGAGCGAGAAGAGATTAGAGCCGCGAGACGCTCCGCCCCCACGTTGCCCCCGGACAACAGCAAACCGACCCGTTCTCCCTCGACTGGCAGCCGACCCCCCAGCAGGGCTGCCGCGGCGCACGCGCCGCTCGGTTCGAGGACGAGCTTCATCCGGTCGAGAAAGAACACCATGGCCGCTACGATCTGGGCGTCGGTGACCGTCACCACGTCGTCGACGAGGCGCCGGATCACCTCGAACGTGTGCTCGCCCGGTAACCGGGCCTGCAGGCCGTCTGCGATGGTTCTCGGCTGAGGTACGCGCACTCTGCGACCCGCGAGCAGCGAACGGCGCGTGTCGTCGCCGGCGGTCGGTTCGACCCCGACGACGCGGGCGTCAGGGCAGCGAGTCTTAACGGCAGTCGCGCAACCGGCGATGAGTCCACCCCCGCCGATGGGGACGAGGAGCAGGTCGATGGGGCCGGCATCGTCGATGAGTTCGAGGGCAGCCGTGCCCTGGCCGGCCATGATGTCCGGATGGTCATAGGGAGGAACCATCGCAAGTCCGCGTGCCCTCGCGACGTCGTGTGCGAGCGCCTCCCGATCCTGTGAGTCCCGATCGTAGGTGATGATCTCAGCGCCGTAGCTCGCCGTCGCGGCGCGTTTCGCGCTCGGAGCGTCCGAAGGCATGACGATGACCGAGGATGTACCGAGGAGCCGGGCGGCTAATGACACCGCTTGAGCGTGGTTGCCGGAGGAGAAGGCGACCACACCCTGTTTTCGCTCCTCCGATGGCAGTGACGCGATGAGGTTGTAGGCGCCGCGAAGCTTGAACGAACCGGCCCGCTGAAGATTTTCGGCCTTGCAGAGCACCGTCGCGCCGGTCATCGAGTCGAGTGTCCGGGAAGTGAAGACCGGCGTTCGATGGACCACTCCTCGAGTCCGGTGGGCTGCTCGGCAAATATCGTCGTAGTTGATCACGTCCCGAGGCTATCGGGGGCCCAGACAGACAGATTTGGCCTGGCGCCATCTGGTCGTCCGCCCCGGGTAGTCAGCTCGTGCGGGGGGTCCTAGCGTGGGGGAAGCCCCCGGATGCTCGTGGCGATGGGGCAAACCAGGCCGGTCACGCGAGTGAGCGACCGCGGCTCCCGTTCGGCCACTCAACTCCGTCAGCGGCCTGGTCGACAACCATACGAGCCCCCCTGCCCTCTGCAGAAGGAGAAAGCGCCGTGACCTGGTTGGAGATTGTCATTCTCCCTTTGCTCGGAGTCTTTGCGGTCGTATCCGCACTCGTTACCTACTGGCTCGGATACCGGGATGGTCAAAGCAGCTCGGGGAGCGGATGCTGCCGAGGCGGGGGCGGCGACTGGTTGGTGCCTGATTATCCGCCAACCGACGGGGTGGAGGTTGATCGGGCCCATCGCCACTGAGCCGGCAACTTCAACTGGGGCTGGGGAAGGGCTACCGCGAGTGGCCCGCCGGATCGGCATGGGCGATGTGCAAGACGTCACGAGCAGGGGGTTTGGCGGGGCGGCTGAGTTCGTGCAGGTCCTCACCACGACCGAGTCCGAGCAGGAGGCGGGGAAGCTCGCCAACAGCCTGGTCGAGGCACGTCTTGCGGCTTGCGTTCAGGTCGTGGGGCCCATCAGGAGCACGTACTGGTGGAAAGGGGAGGTCGAGCGCGAGCAGGAGTGGCTGTGCATAGTCAAGACGTCCCTCGAGCGCTACGACGATGTTGAGGCGCACATCCTGCAGAACCACAACTACGAGGTGCCCGAGATCACGGCGCTGCCCGTGGTCCAGGGGAGTACCACCTACCTGTCGTGGATCGCCGCGGAGACCAGGCCTGACAGCTGATCCTGTCGGTAGTGCGCTCCATCTCCGATGTGCAATGGGACCCGATCGTCACGGTGGCTTGATCGACCAGAATAATCCACAGAATTGCGAAGTGCCCGGTGGGGGCGCGCTACGGGAAGGGCCGTCACACTTCCCCGGAGCATGCACGCCTCACTTCGAACCGCATCTGTCAGCGCCAGCGGATCGAGACGACCTCGACAGGCTCGGCCAGACCCTTGAGCGCAACGGTGCGTGGTGTCTCTGCCGCGAGGACGTCGCCCGCGAGCGCCACCGTCTCGTGAATTGCCAGCACCTCGCCCCCTGGGCGAGCGCCCCCCCTCGCGGCCTCATGGACGCGTCTGCCGTGGCCCTGGCGGCGTGAACCCCGATCCGGACCGGGGAGCGAAGCCCGCGGTGCGGCGATGCTCTTCGAGTGTGCGCTGGATCGCCACCCACAAGCGAGGGCATCGGCGGGGTCGTCGAACGCCGCGAAGAGGCCGTCACCGGTCGTGCGCAGCACCTCCCCGTGATGGGAGGTGACTAGCTCGCCCAGTGCGTCGTTGTGCCAACGAAGCACGTGCCCCCAGGCTTCGTCCCCCATCACCCCGAGTGGTTGGTCGATACCCACGTTGTCGGTGAACATGAATGTCTTGCGTTCGCGCCGGACCACCGGTGCCGCGACAATGGCGGCCTCTGCCTCGTGGGCGTCCAACCAACCCCGCAGCCCAGGCGGCGCTGGCCCGAAGCGGCGTGGGGGCCGAAAATCCCCGCTGTCCGCTCGAGCTTCCCGGCAGCAGCGGTGACAACGTCCAGGTCGCCTGCGGCCACGTTGATCTCAACCTGGGCCGGCAGGAGCGTCGCCAGCCCCAACAACGTGTTGAGCGGTGCTTCCCACGCGGCCGCGAGTTCGACGTCTCCGCGTGCAAGCTGGGTCAGCGCGAGCCCAGGCTGGGGTCGCGGCCGTGTGTCAGCGCCCGTGCCCTACGTGCAGACGCGGTGGTCGAGATCGGCGAGCTGGTTGCAGGCAGCCATCCAGGAAGGAGGGACCACGAGCACTTGACCATCTACAAGTCGGTGGGTATCGCCGTGCAGGACGCCGCGGCAGCTGCCGTGGTGCTCGCGGCCGCAGCTCGAGTTGGGGCCGGCGTCGAAGTCGCACTATGAACATGGGGCTGGTTGTCCCTATGGCTTGTCAGGCAGGCAAAGCCGGTCAGCGCCGCCGCAGGCGCGCCTTTGATCCCACATCGAGGTGCGTTCCTTCGGGTGGTGGGGGAGTGGGGACAGGGAGTGGGGACAGTGGGGCACTCGAACGTAGGCAGGAGGGCAGTCGGTGCGCCGGGACCTGGTGGTGTTAGCCTGGCATGAGACGCGTTCCGTCGTGGAGTCGGATGTGTGGAAGCTCCGCTGAGAAGGCGTCGGAGACTCGGATGGCATCGGCCTCGCTCATGTAGTTCGGCCTCCTCGGGGTGGATCAAGGCAGGTCGCGGGAGTCGTTCGAGTTGGTGAGTCCGCCGTCGACAAATAGCGCCCCCTCGACCCGGAGCAGCTGACCGGGTGCGGAATGACGGAGTTATCCGCTTGGCCCCTTGTGGTTGAGAGGGCTGGTTTCGTCAGGTGCTGGCGGGTTCTGCGATGTGGCCTGGGTTGGTGGCGAAGTCGACCTGCCACGGCATGCCGGGGGCTACTGCTCCCCCCGTGTCGTCGACGCTCTGTCAGCCGCCCACGCCCAGCCCAAGCTGTTGCATGATCACACCCGTGTCGAAGTAGTCGCGTTCTTCGATAATCAGACCTTCGTCGTCGAGATCGAAGACCCAAACCATTGGGATCTCGACGCGCTGCTGGGTTGCAGGAAGCGGTTCTCCCGTACCCAGATCCAGTGGACCGTCGTTCGTCGCGCTGAGTACGACTTCCGCCATGACGCGATCGTCGCGGGAAAAGACGGTCCGAACCTGGATCGCAATATCACTGAAGGCGTCGAAGAGAAGCGCTTCTCCGGCCATGATCTGCTCTCGGCCTCGTGCGGGCTCGGACAGTAATGGCTCGTACATGGCGGCGTCTTCCCTGTACAGGCTGCCGTAACCCTCGATGTCCTTCTCCGTGATCGCGCGTGCGAGACGCTCGACGACGTCGGCCATGACCGCACTCCCTGGAGTCAAGACTGCTGAGCCACACTCAGGATGGCACCTGGTTGAGGGCTCAACAAGGCGACAAGGCGGTTTAACGAGGCTCGCCCGAGTCAAGCCGCTCGGGCGCCTGTCCTCCAGAGGCGACCCAGCAGCGGAAGTGTCCGAATCCAAGAATTGTCGTGGTCGTGGCCGGTTTCGAACCGACGACCTCGTGGGTGTGAGCACGGTCGGTGTCGTTCGGGGCGTGGTGAGGTCTTGCGGGCCATGTCGATGAGCAGGCAGAACACGGCTGCGAGGTGGTGTCGCGTTGCGACCGAAGGACTGCGATGACGGGTCGTCCGTTATCAGCGCGTTATCAGGGGCGGCTTCTCGGAACGCGGCGGAGCGCTGAAGCTTCACTGATGAGGTGGAATCACGCGTCGCCCGTCGGCTGTTCCGCCAGCGCATAGGCTACGGCTTGCTGGCGGGTCATGGCTTGGCCTTGCGCCCATGCCTCTGCGGTGGCGTCGTCGTGTACGACGTCGTCTCGGGTCACGTGCTCCTGGCGGAGGTCGCCGCCGTATGAGGCGGTCAGTCCCGTGCCGCTGGCGGCGCGGAGTGCTCTGGCCGCACCTGCCAGGCGGGCCGCCCGCTCGGACGACCCCCGGTTCGCCTCGAGCCTGGCGAGCTGCTCGAGTTGGAACGTCACACCGGTGTGGTCGTCGCCCTCGGCGAACAGCCGCAAGGCCTGCGACCACCGGGCTCGCGCCTCACGATAGTCGCCCTTCAGGTCGGCGATGTGACCGAGAGTGAAGTGGATCCAGCCGACCATGAAAGCGTCGTCCAACTCGTGTGATGCGGCCAGGGCCTGACGGGCGTCCTCTTCTGCGCCGGCGAGATCTCCGGTGAGGGCGCGAAAGAAAGCACGGGTCCATTGCACTCTCGCCGCGCCGTGGCGGTCGCCGAGCGCCGTGTAGAGGGCCATGCTCTCCTCCCACAGGGGCCGGGCCTGATCGAGCTCGCGCGTGTAGATCAGTGGGAAGCCGAGGTCGTACAGGGCGTTGGCGACTGCGGGTTGGTCGCCGAGGTCCCGGGCCAGTGCGAGGGCCTGTTCGTAGTGGTGGCGTTGGCCTTCGACGTCCATTTGCCAGTGGGCCAGCCCGCCGGCAGCGGTCAGGGCCCGCAGCCGGGCTTGCGGGTGCTCGGCGGCGTCGGGTAGGGCCAGGGCCCGTTCGGTCCAGCCACGACCCTCGACGAGGTAGCCGCGCATCTGCCACAGCCGCCACAGCGCCGCCGTGAGGCGTAGGGCTATCTCGGTTTCCGTCCGTTCGAGCGCCCAGGACAGCGCCGCCCGGAAGTTGTCGTGTTCCCGCTCTAACCGGT
>JALZEO010000191.1 GCA_030862025.1 Actinomycetota bacterium
GAGGAGGAGGGGTGTTCCTTCGAGGCGACCGTCGAGGTTCGTCCCGAGATCGAACTCTCCGACCACGAGGGCATCAGCGTCACCTTTCCGGAATGGGAGGTCACCGAGGACGACGTACGCAGGCAGCTGACCGACCTGCGCGAGCGCTTCGCAGAACTCGAGGAGGTCGACCGACCCGCCCGCCGCGGCGACTACGTGACCATCGACTTGTCCGTGGCCCGCGCCGGTCAGCCGATCGAGCGGGCGAGTGCCGAAGACGCGCTCTACGAAGTCGGCTCGGGAGGGGTCACTCCGAAGCTCGACGAGGAGTTGGTGGGCGCCGTGGCTGGTCAGACCCTGACTTACGTTGACACGTTGCCCGACAACTATCCGGAACACGGTGGGAAACGCGCCGAGTTCAGCGTCCACGTCAAGGACGTGCGCGAGAAGCATCTCCCCGACCTCGACGACGATTTCGCTGCGGTCGCCTCGGAGTTCGACACGCTCGCCGAGCTCGAGGAGGACATTCGTCGCAACCTCAGGCGACGCAAGCTCCTGAACGCTCAGCACGAGCTGCGCGGCCGCATCCTGGAGGCCTACCTCGCCACGGTCGATGTCGCTCTGCCAGAGTCCATGGTGCAGGGAGAGAAGGAAGGCCGCCTCGGGCAGCTGCGTGAGCAGGCGACCCGTTACGGCCTGGATCTCAACGAAGCACTCGAGCTGCAGGACAGGACGTTCGAGGAGGTTTCCGGCGAGCTGGAAGAGCAGGCACGCAGCGCCGTGAAATCACAACTCGTCCTCGAGACGCTCGCAGAGCAGCTCGGTCTGGACGTGACGTCGGCCGAGCTCGAGCAGGAGATCACCCGCCACGCGCTCCAACACGGCGCTCAGCCACAAGACATCGCTCGCACGCTGAAAGAACAGGGCACAGTCGGCGTTCTGGTCGCTGACGTACTGCGGCGTAAGGCTCTCGAAGCCCTCGTAGGAGCGGCTGAGGTCGAGGATGCGCCTCCTCGAGAGCTGCTCGTCGAGCTCGGCTTGGCTCCGGCCGACGAGGCCGAAACATCCGGCGAGGAGCCGGGCAGCCAGGCCCACGAGCCGTCACTCGGTGAGGAGCAGCCCCCAGCCGGGGTCGCAGTCGAAGAGCAGGGCGGGCCCGAGGAGGCAGTCAAGACGTGACCACTCGCCGCCGAGCCGCGAGCCTGGTCGTGGGCGAGAGGAATCCATGCGGACGACCGGCTGCAGGCGTGGCAGGAGGTCACCGCCGCACGCCCGGTTGGATACCCTGTACCAGCACAGGCCGCCGGACCAGCGCGCGGGCCGGGGAAAGAGGAGCAAGCGTGCCATTCGACGCCTACAACTACCTCGTACCGGTCGTGATTGAGCAGACGAACCGGGGGGAGCGCTCGTTCGACATCTATTCCAGGCTGTTGAAGGAGCGGATCGTCTTCCTCGGGACGCCAATCATGGACGAGATCTCGAATCTGGTCATGGCGCAGCTCCTCCATCTCGAGTCCGAGGACCCCGAGAAGGACATCCATCTGTACATCAACTCGCCCGGCGGCTCCATCACGGCGCTCTTCGCTATTTACGACACGATGGAGTACATCAGACCCGATGTGACGACGATCTGCATGGGGCAAGCTGCCTCCGCCGCCGCGGTGCTGCTTGCTGCCGGAACGAAGGGCAAGCGGTTCGCCCTGCCCCACTCGCGGGTCCTGCTCCACCAGCCACACGGCGGCACGGAGGGTCAAGCGGTCGACATCGAGATCCAGGCGCGTGAGATCTTGCGTATGCGCGACCTTCTCAACGAGATCCTCGCCGAGAAGACAGGTCAGCCCGTCGAGCGCATCGCGAAGGACACCGACCGCGACTTCGTGCTCGATGCCGAGGAGGCAAAGGCCTACGGGATCCTCGACGAGGTAATTGCGAGTCGTCGGATTCAAGAAGAGGTAGCTCCCTTCGGAAGGTAGCCGAGACCCTCGCCAGGCTTCGTGAATCGAGCGATGGCTACCGGTGACCTGTACGATGACCCATCGGGGACACTGAGCAGGAGGAGCGGGGCCCGATGGCGAAGTTCGGAGAGGGCGGAGACCTGCTGAAATGCTCCTTCTGCGGCAAGTCGCAGAAGCAGGTCAAGAAGCTCATAGCGGGCCCCGGCGTTTACATCTGCGACGAGTGCATCGATCTCTGTAACGAGATCATCGAGGAGGAACTCGCCGAGCCGAGTGAGTTGAAGCTCGACGAGCTGCCGAAGCCCAAGGACATCTACACCTTCCTCAACGATTACGTGGTAGGCCAGGACCCAGCCAAGAAGACTCTCGCCGTCGCCGTCTACAACCACTACAAGCGCATCCAGGTCGGTGCCAACAGCAACGACGACGTCGAGCTGGCGAAGTCCAACATTCTCCTGTTGGGCCCGACGGGCTCCGGTAAGACGCTCTTGGCGCAGACTTTGGCTCGCATGCTGAACGTTCCCTTTGCCATTGCGGATGCGACTGCACTGACCGAGGCGGGCTACGTCGGCGAGGATGTCGAGAACATCCTCCTCAAGCTCATCCAGGCCGCCGACTTCGACGTGAAGAAGGCCGAGACCGGCATCATCTACATCGACGAAGTCGACAAGATCGCGCGCAAGAGCGACAACCCTTCGATCACGCGCGACGTGTCCGGCGAGGGGGTGCAGCAAGCGCTGCTGAAGATTCTCGAGGGGACGGTCGCGTCAGTGCCCCCTCAAGGTGGCCGCAAGCACCCCCACCAGGAGTTCATTCAGATCGACACGACAAACATCCTGTTCATTTGCGGGGGGGCGTTCGCGGGACTCGAGAAGCTCATCGAGTCTCGCATCGGTCGCAAGGGTGTGGGCTTCGGGGCGGACGTGCGCAGTGCCCACGATCGTGACCTCGGAGCTTTGCTGGCTAAGGTTCTACCCGAGGACCTGGTGAAGTACGGGCTCATCCCGGAGTTCGTGGGGCGACTCCCCGTCGTCTCGTCAGTGGATCCGCTCGACCGCCGCTCGCTGACGGAGATCCTGGTCAAGCCGAAGAACGCCCTCGTCAAGCAGTACCGGCGGTTCTTCGACTTCGATGGCGTCGAGCTCGTCTTCGAGGAGGCGGCACTCGAGGCCATCGCGGACCTCGCGATTCTGCGCCAGACCGGGGCCCGTGGGCTGCGAGCCATCCTTGAGGAGGTCCTGCTCAATACGATGTACGAGTTGCCCTCCCGCGAGGACATCAGCCGCTGCGTCATCACAGCCGAGACGGTACGTGACCGGGTCAATCCCACCCTTGTCCCGCACGGGCACCTCACGATCGAGGAACCCACCGAGCGCTCGGCCTGATCAGCAGCGAGGGTCAGGATCGTAACGAGGCTCCACGTCCGGCCCGCTCAGCGCGCTTCGCCTCGTGCCGGGAAGCTGTTGCGTCGAGGCCCTCGAGATACTCCGCGGCCTGGGCACGCCTGCGTTCGGCATGCTCGTCCAAACCTCCGATGTCAAAGAAGCGCCAGTAGCGCAGGAGCGGCCAGAGCACATCGTCGTGGTGGATACGCGCGTCGTAGATTCCGGCCGCTGCGATCTCGACCGCCTTCCGAGCAAAGCCGTCCATGTGCGAACCCGGCATCTGGAAGCGAATGAGCTCGTCGGCGATCGCCTCGATGGTCTCAGACGGTGCGATCTCGAGGGCCGCGGCGAGCATGTCGCGATAGAAGACCATGTGCAGGTTCTCGTCTGATGCGATGCGCGCCATGATGCGATCGGCCACGGGATCTTCGGAGTAGCGGCCGGTGTTACGGTGTGAGATGCGGGTCGCGAGTTCCTGGAACGCGACATATGCCATGCCGTGCAGGACGTCCTTGTTGTCATGATCGTAGCCCGTCTCGACCATGCGCATCCTGCCCCGCTCCAGGCGGACAGGGTCGATGTTGCGGGTCACGACGAGGTAGTCGCGCAGGACAATGGAGTGGCGGCCCTCTTCCGCCGTCCAGCGGTGGACCCAGTTCGTCCAGGCTGTATCCCTGCGGGCGAACATCGTGTGAATCTCACGGTGATAACTGGGGAGATTGTCCTCGGTGAGGAGGTTTACCTCAAACGCAGTCTGGGCGACGCCGCTCAGGCGGGGGTGGTCCGGAGTCCAAGGCTCGAGGTCGAAGTCGCGGCCTTGAGAATAGGGTACGTAGTCGTGAGGGAACCACTCTGTTGCCAGGCTGAGGTGACGGTCGAGCAGTTTCGCGGCCTGCGGTTCCAGTTCAGCCAGCAGGTCCCGGTCCCCGTTCCGCTCCAGCACTGGGG
>JALZEO010000056.1 GCA_030862025.1 Actinomycetota bacterium
AGCCCGAGCAGATCAAGGTGGACGGGTCCAAGCACGAGATGGAGCACTGGGCATTCAGCCTGCTGTTGCTGCCCCAGCAGCGCTGCCTGCGGGCTGACCACCGCCCCGCTGCCGCTCGGCCTATAGATGACCGCTCGTACCTGCATCACCATCGCTTTTCGCACACGCGCGTTGAGGAGCTTCGCGGCGCGAGTCGCCTTCTGCGGCGTCGCGAGCGCGCCGCCCCCCTGCGTCAGGTCGCAGAACAGCCGGCCGAGGATGCCGCCTTCCCTTCTCGCCTGGAGGCGAAGCTGAACGGGCTCCCCGGGATTGGCCGACCGAAGAACGGCGTGCAGGCCGGCGAGTGTCAGATCCACCTCCCCGATCTCGAGGAAGAGGATGTGGCACATAGTCGCCTGCTGGAACCGGGCCGACTGCTCGCGGATCCTGATCCAGAAGCGCTTCCGGCTGACAGTCGTCTTCCCGGTGGCGTCCCGGAACGTCGAGGTCACTGTTCCGCGGCCTACGACCCTCCGACCCACCGCCGTGAAGCGGTTCAACACCATCCGAGTCGACACCGTGCCTGCAACCTCACTCGCGGTGGCAACCGGAGCCGTCGATCCGGCGTTTGCCGGCTGTACGAGCGCGGCAAGGCCGGCCAAAACGCCGACCAACAGAGCCGCCAGGACCAGCCGACCGCCCTTTGACATGGTCATTTCCTTCTCCGTTCTGACCCCCGTTTTGCCTGCGGTTACCACCGCGGGCCCTTCCCCCGGGGTATTAACGAGAAGTTGCCGCGATTGGTTACGGCTGAATTCCATTCGTCCGCAGTGAGCCCAGCCGCTGATGCGGGCCCGAGGATTTGTCGGCGACTGTTTTCCGCCGAGACTGGCGCGTCATCGTCTAGCGCAAGTCCTTGATCGTCCCGCCGGGCAGGAAGCGAAAACTGCCGACATCGTCGGGCGAGTTCACCCCTGTACTCCTCGCACGATGAGCACGTGGGACGCCAGGCGGCTCGCAGGTCGCAACCCAGCCGCCGGCGCGTGCTCTCGCAAGACGCTCGAACCTCAGAGCTTCGCCTCGCCTCATGCGGCCGGACAGCCGGCCACAGACGACACACGGACGCTCCGTCAGCGGATCCTCCTTCCGCCAAGCCGCCCGCCGCTCCGGATGATCCGCGCCCGGTTCCGCTTGCGCGACGCTCGCGCGAATCAACGAACGTTGCCCCTACTTCTTTGCGTGCGAGTTTCTTTCGCTGTTTTCTGGCGGGGGGTCAGGTGGTACCCAGTAAAGAGGCGCGGCTCGAACGGGCGGAGCGGTGTGGGGGTCGTGCAGGTACGGTCGACCGTCGTGACGCTTCGGCATCTCGACCGCCCTGCTTCCGGCGATCCCGTCGGCGCTCTTGTCTTCCTTCACGGCTACGCGGGGAACCCCATGGTCTTCGTCGCGTTCCTGAACGAGATCGACCCGGAGCGTCGCTTCCATGGCTACGTCCCGCAGGCGCCTCACCCGGCCGAAGGCGAACGCACGTCATGGTTTGACCGCGGCAGTCGAGAGCCCGCCGAGGAACAGCTCGCTCCAGTCGCCGAATGGCTGGACACGCTGCCGTACCCGCGGGAACGCACCATCCTCGGCGGCTGGTCGCAAGGGGCGAACGTCGCATACGCCCTTGCGCTCGGGCCGAACCACGCGCGGCCGGCAGGGGTCATCGCGCTTGGGGGCGGGTTTCGCGATGAGCTACCGCCCGACCTGGATCGCCGCCTCCCGCCGATCGCAATCGCGCACGGCTCGGCCGACGACTCGGTTTCCATCAGCGTCGCGAGGCAGGCGCGGGACATTCTCGAACGCGCGGGCGCGACTGTCCTCTACCTCGAGACCGAGGTTGGCCACGAAATTGACGAGGTAGTTATCCCTGATCTCCGCGCGTTCCTGGCGAGGCTTCCCTAGCGGCTTCGCACGAGGGTCGATCTCGAGAATTCGTCGCGGGGAAGCGACCCGCCGGGGTTGGGCCACGGGTCCAAGCGGATTTGAGTCGGGGCGC
>JALZEO010000207.1 GCA_030862025.1 Actinomycetota bacterium
GCGCCGCGGCCCTGATCGTCCTGGTTGCCGCCTCCACCAGTTGGTGGCAGTGGAACCGCCGTCGCGGGCGGTTGGCCGCCACGAGCGCTGAGGAGGTGTAACCAGTGACCGCTCACCGGCCGCGCGACGGCTCGACATCACGGCCCCGCTTTCGAGGCGGACGGCTGCTCGCGGGCTTGGTCGCCGGCCTCATCCTGCTTGCCGCCGGCGCCTACGCAGCCTCCCGGTCAGGCGCACTCCCGCAGATCTGGGACTGGCAGCGAGACGCCTACCAGACGACGGGCCCGGCCGCCACCCTCGTCGACCTGACCGCCACCGATCAGCTCGCCACCTTGTTCAACGAACACGAGGGCGTGCCCCGGCTGGTGGTGCTTTTATCGCCCACCTGATCGACCTGCCTAGCCGGTGCCGGTTCGGTACAGCAACAGATTCTCAAAGCTCAGCCCACGGCGAACTTGCAGGTCTATGCCATCTGGCTGCCGATGTTGCCCACGGACTCCCGCTCCCGGTGGGACGATCACATACTCAATGACCCCCGCGTCCTCCACTTCTGGGACGAGCAGCGCGTCAGTGGCCGCGTGTTCGCCGAGTACGGCATGGCTCAGGGCCCGATTGCCTGGGACGTGTACCTGCTGTTTCCCCCCCAAGGTCGCTGGCACGAGAGGCCGCCGGAGCCGATCGGTAGCGGGGCTCCCGTGATCGGCGTAACCGACCAACTTGACGCGGAGTTGGCCCCCTTCCTGCGGCCGTGAGGGCCCGGGCGGGCGTCACTCCACGGCCCAGCTTGTGGCCCAGTCGGGAGAGTACGAGCAGAACATGCCTATCCGGATCGAGTGGCGCAGGTGACTTGCCAGGGCCGGGTGCGCGCGCTCGATGCGTCCCAGCGCCGAGCCGATGCGCCACGCCATGGTGGACTGAGCCCGTTCGATGGGATCTCCGCCTCGCCCGGGACGACCCGCAAGCCCATAGGACGCCGTGAGCTGGGCGAGAATGGCCCGCCGTTCGACCTGTGCCCGGCTGGCCCGCTCGGGGTCATCGCCCATGACCGCCTCGTCGATCTCCTTCTCGAGGACAGCGAGACGCTGCCTGTACTCCGCTCGGGCCCGTTCGTCGCTCATCTTCTCGGCGTGCCCCTGCTCGTTGCGGACGTCGGCGTCTGCCTCAGTGTGGGCGGGGACGGTGTCGGTCACGAGGTCGAGTACGTGGAAGTCCCTGCCGGGGCTGGCGAGCAGTCGGGCGATGGCCCGTAGGCCCCGCGTGTCTTTTACGCGCGCCTCCTCACCGTCGAAGCGCAGCAGCCACACATCACCGTCTCTGCGAAACACGTTGGCCCCGTCTGCCTCCACGGGTTGTTCCGGCTCGACGCCGGGCAGTTCACGCGCTGCCTTCGCCCAATGCGCCAGGCCGAGCTCGCTGTAGATGGAAATGGCCTCGCGGAGCAGCCCTTCGCTCCGGTTTCTATCCCCCCGGTCGCCGCGCTCGAGCAGCATGGCCGCATGTTGCCGCAACGTATGAGCAACCAGCAGGGAAGCGCCTACCCGCTGGTGCGCCGCGAGGGCCCGACCGAAATGCGCGTGCGCCTCTGCAAAGCGACCGAGTGCATGCGCGAGCAGGCCGAGGTAGCGGGAGACTGAACCGACGGTCGCTGCGCCTGCCCTACTCGGAGCGAAGCGCTGCTCGTACGGCAGGAGGAGGTCGTAGACCTTCGCTCCGACCTCGCGGTCGCCGATTTCTACGCAACCCCACGCGAGCATGCACGTGGCGAGCAACCAGGTCGCGTCCTGCACTTCGAGGCGTGAGAAATCTTCGGCGAACAGCCGGGACAGGGTCGCGTGTGCTTCCGCCGTGCGTCCCGAACGCGCGAGCAGGGGAACCAGGAAAAGCTCGGCGTTCGGTACGTCCCCCGGGTCGTTCAGCAGCCTTGCCACCAGATCACGTGCCTGATGGTCGAGCCCCGATTCGATCAGCCATCCCAGATGCTGGGTTTCGGCGAGCAGGTCGGCATCCGCGTTGGCGGCCTGCCGCCCGAGCGCCCTCGTCTCGGCTACCAGGCGCTCGCTCTCGGCGAGGCGACCCTCCATGAGGGCCCGCATTCCGCGCCACAGGGGTACGTACCACAGGTACAGCGGCGGCCGCAGGGCCTCCGCGATGCGCGCGAACGCTTCGACCTCCTCGTCGACGGCGCGGATATCGCCCATCTCGAGCAGCGCCGGCAGCCGGAATCGCCGCCCGAGCAACTCGATCTCGGCATCCCCGGTCTCCTCCCCGATGCGCACCATCTCCAGTGCGCACATGAGGCGCTCTTCGGTGTTCGCCGGACCGCTGATGGCGTGGCAGTAGCTGCCGAGGGAGTCGGCGAGGGCCCTCGCATCGCCGACCCGCCGCGCCACCTCAACGGCACTGCGGCTGAGGTCAGCACGCTGCTCGGGGCTCTTGCGGCCGATCGCGGCGAGCGACAGGCGCGCCAGCACCCACGCCCGCAGTGCGGAATCCTCCTCCCCGAGGGCTGCACGTGCCTCCTCGAGCAGATCGATCTGACGCTGATCGACAGATCGGGCCTCGAGCCTGCTGCCAGCCACGCCGAGGCCGAGTGCGGCGCGGGCCAGCTCCTCGGCCTGTCCCAGATGCCGCGCCGATGTCGCGGCGCGGTCGTAAGCCTCGACGGCCTCCTGCCGGTGTCCGGCACCCATGCGTGCGTCGCCGAGTGCCAGCAGCAGCTCCAGGTGCTGGGACTCCTCGCCACCGAGCTGATCCAGCAGGTCCAGCGCGAGTGCGAAGTGCTCGGCAGCCTCCTCGTAGGCCAGCAGCTGGAGTGATCGCCGGCCGGCCTGCCGGGCGTAGTACAGTGCCTTCTCCCGGGTGTCCGCTGTTGAGGCCAGGTCGAAATGGTGGGCCAGCGCGCTCGCCTGCGACTCGGGCTTCTCAGATCGGAGCTCGATGGCCTCGCCCACGCGGCGGTGGAGGTCCGCTCGTTGGGAGGCGGGGAGATCGGCGTAGAACGCCTCCCGGATGAGCGAGTGGGCGAACCGGTAATACGTCGCCGCGTCTTCGGGCACCTGGATGAGCTCCAACCGCTTGGCCGCCTCGAGCACGTCCGCGAGGTCAGCTTCCGACGCTCCGGTGATCTCCGCCAGCACGTCCAGGACGAACTCCTCGCCGATCACCGCGGCCTCGCCCAGAACACGGGCAGTTTCCGGAGCGTGGGCCAATCGCTCGTAGATCGCCTCTGCGATGGTTTGCGGCAGCATCGACACTGACGACGCGCCCCGTTGGGTCAGCGACTTCAGTCGTCCCTGGGATTCGAGTAGGCGCACGACCTCCCGAATGAAGAAGGGGTTCCCGCGGCTGCGCTCGTGGACAAGCAGCGCCACGCGCTCACTCACTGGACTGCTGGCGACATCCCCCGCAAGCCGGACCGATTCGTCAGCGGTGAGTCCGGTGAGCCGGATCACGGTGCCGAGCCGGGACAGGCGAGCCAGTCCGTGGCTCAGGGGACTGCGGGGAACGAGGTCGGAGTCGCGATAAAGGCCAAGGATCAGGAGCCGGTTGTCGTGCAGCTGGTTCGCCACGAACTCCAGCAGCAGCAGGGAGGATGTGTCGGCCCACTGCAGATCGTCGAGGACGATCACGAGGGGACGGGATCGGGCCGATTCCTGGAGCCTGGTGAAGAAGCTGCCGAACAGTCGCAGGCGCAGTTGCTGCGACTCCGCGGGAGATACCGGGCGGCGGGCGCCCTCGGCCGATGCGAGTGAGCCCAGCCCCGGCACCTGAGGTCGCGGCCCTGCTAAGAGGTCCTCCAGATCTTCCGCAGCGGGATGCGGGGCGGACAACGCATCGGTCTCCGACGCCCGGGCACAAGCCTGTAGCACCTGCACCCAGGGCCAGTAGGGCGGTGCGGCATAGCCGGCAGCCGAACCCCATGCGACGATGGCCCTGCGTGCCTCCGCGAACCGCGCGAGCTCCTGGGCCAGGCGTGTCTTGCCGATACCGGCCTCACCACCCAGCAGCACGATGGAGCCACCACCGTCAAGGGCCGCGGCGAGCGTCACTCGCAGGAGGGTGAGCTCGCGGTTCCGCCCAAGGAGTGACCTGGCCGCGCCCGTGCTTTGTTTCATCGCCTGCGTACTCCGGGCCGTGGGAGCCTCATTGTGTGCCCCAAGGGTGACCCTCCGCCAGCGCCACCTCACCTCGCGAGGCTTTTCCTTACGATGCAATATCTGGCAAAGGCCGGAAAGAGAATCAAAATCCCCACGACACCACCCAAGCCACAATTCTAACGCCAGTCCCGGCCGCCCCAGCGGGTCGGCGTTCCGGCGTCGAGACGGGGCCACTCGGGCCCATGACCTTCCACCCAGCGGCGGAGCCGTGTCACGACCGCGCGGGGGTGCATGAGCAACCGCCTAGGATGTCCGGATGCGCATCAGGATGAAGCTCATATCTGCTGACGACGCCTCGTCATGGACCATCATCGAGCGGGAGGCGGGCGCCGATCCCGCGGTCCAAGGCTCCGGTCCCCACTCCTTCCTCTGCGGTGCCTGCGGAACCGTGCTGGTGGAAGGGGCCCGACTCGGTCAGATCGAGAGCGCAGTGTTCCGGTGCGTGCACTGTCGCAGGCTGAACGCCATCCCCATGGTCATGGGAGGGGACGCGCCCCAAGCCTGACCCAGCAGGCAAGCCGGGGTCGGCGCACGTCCGGGCCGATCCGCTTCGACCGGCAGGAGTACCTCGTGGGCAGCGGGGGCTCTCCCCGGTAGCCTGCGACCACGGAGCGGCTGAACTGCAACGAGTCCTCCGGAACACGCGCGCCGACCGAGCTCCCAGCGGGGGGCAACTGCAGGCGCCGAGATCGACCGGCGGGTTCACCTCCTTCCGTCGTCTTCGGGCGTGATCGCCCTTTTACGACGAAGCCGCGGCCGCGACTTCCAAGCGGCGCCCGCGTCCTCGTGCTCGCGCACGATGCCTGCGAGCGAAGATCGCCCGCCCAGCGCGCGGGCAGGAGCAGACCTTTTCATGACCACGTTCAGTCAGCTCGGGGTGCCCCGGGACCTCACCGACGCCCTCGCTCGCCGAGGCATCACCACCCCGTTTCCCATTCAGCAAGCCACCGTCCAGGAAGCCTTGGCCGGCCGTGACCTGTGCGGTCGCGCCCCGACCGGATGGGGCAAGACCCTCGCGTTCTGCATCCCCCTCGCGATGAAGACCCGAAAGGCCGCCCCCGGCCGACCCGGCGCTCTCGTGCTCGTGCCCACGAGGGAGCTCGCCGCGCAGGTCTCCGAGGAGCTACGACCCCTGGCGGAGGCGCGTGGTAGGACTGCCGCCACGTTCTACGGCGGCACGAACCTGGCTCGGGACCTTCAGCGTTTGCGTCGCGGGGTGGACATCGTGATCGCCTGTCCCGGTCGCCTCGCCGACCTCGTACGCCGCGGCGCGGTGGACCTGGGGGATGTGCGCATGGTCGTGATCGACGAGGCCGACCGTATGGCCGACATGGGATTCCTACCGGAAGTCACGCGGTTGCTCGACCGCACGGCCCCCGACCGCCAAACGCTGCTGTTCTCCGCGACGCTCGACGGGGACGTCGCTGTCCTCAGTCGTGGTTACCAGC
>JALZEO010000213.1 GCA_030862025.1 Actinomycetota bacterium
GGCGAGAAGTTCAGTTCGAAGCGGTCGAGCCAATAGCCCCAGGCGTGTGCAAGGAGGACGAGGGTCAGCAGCAGTGACAGGTGGGCCCGCGCCTGGAGAGTGACCCGGTCGCGCGGCGCCTCGGGACGGATCGCGCCGAGCAGGTAGTGGGCAGCGGCGGTGACGAGCAGGGTGAGTACGAGCGAGGTGAACAGCCAGCCCTGCACGAAGCCGAGCCAGGGCAGGTCGAAGATGTAGAAGCCGACGTCCCGTTGGAACTGCGGATCGGTCAGGCCGAACGGGACTCCATGACGCCACAAAAGATACGCGTCCCACTGGCTCGCCACCGCCCCCCCGGCGCTGAAGGCAAACAGCAGCGCCACGCCCAGGATCAGCCAGGGGACGTAGGGCTCGGCGAGCTGTCGATAGCGCTCGATCACCGCCTCACGCGGGGAAGCCGGCAGGATGACGGGTCGGAGACGCCGCGCAACCACGAGGTTCGCACCAACGAGCAACGCGAGAACGAGCCCGAAGACTGCGCCGAGCCCCACCTGACTGAACAGTATTTCCATGAAGATGGGCCGGTAGCCCACCGATTCAAACCACCACAGCTCCGTAAGGAAGACGGCGATTCGAGTTGTCGACAGGAACAGCGCCAGCGCGACGATCGCGATGACAAGTCCCAGCCGGCGACGCAGAAACGCGCCAGCTGAACTCATCCGGGCGCGATAGTGCACGTGCAGCCTGGGTGAGCCGGCGGCACATAGTCACCACTGGGGAACTGCTCGTCGAGGGCAACTGGGCCCCGCTCGGCGTTCTGCTGGCAGCGATTCTCCGGGCAGCGCTGCTCCTCACCAACAACCCACACGCGCGTCTCCACGCCGGTGGCGCGCCAGAGATCCTGCAGCCCGAGCTCGTACACGCGCACGAGCGAGGCGTCGACCGCGGCTTCCGACACCGGGCCCTTGAGGTCCCGGAAGATGCCATCGACCCGTTCGATGAGCATAGAAGTCTCCTCGCCGGCCTCGATCCCGGCTCGAAGCGTAGCCTCCAGCGACGCGTCGATCTCGTAGGCGAGGGTGTCCCGAAACGCCCGGGCGGCATCGTCGACGCGGGCGGGGTCAGCCGCATCCTCACGACGGGGGACCCCAGCCAAAGTCGCGCCGTCCCCGATCCCGGTCCGGTAGGCCTCTGCCAGGAACGCCTCACCGATACTGCCGAGCGGCGCGAGGTCATCGGCGAAGGGTGGAAGTTCCGAAGGATCCACCCGTCCGTTGCTGCGACGTAGCGCGTCCACCACCCCGTTCTGCACGTCCTGCAGGGTGCGCTTGAGACGGCGGAGCATGCCCGGCCGGACGCCGGCCAGAGCCTGGTCGCGGAGTTCGTGCGAAGCTGCCTCGGCGACTCCAGGCTCCGCCGGCTGCTCCCCTTCCGGCTGCGCCTCGGCCCTCTCCTCCACCGGGGCAGGCTCCACGAGCGTGCCCCCCCGGAGAGACTCCATCGCCTCTGCCGTCACGGACGGCGTCTCGACCTCGCCCGACTGCTCAACGTCGACCGAAGGGACCGTCTCCGCGGCTGAGGACGCCTGCGGCTGGGCGGGTGCTTCGGCTGATTCGACCACCAGATCTGGGGAGGCCTGATCGACCGTGGGGGACGGGGCATGGGAGGCCTCGACCACGCCGTCCATACCTGGGCGGAGGGGTTCGACGCCCGTCGGTGCCTCGGCGGCAACGGCAGGGCCCGGCCCCGGAGACTCGACGGTCGTGGGCTCCTGGGCGGCGGCCAGGGCGGCTGCTGCTGCCTCCCCGAGAGGCCCGGATCGCAGCCGGACGACTGCTGCCTCTACCGACTGCACTGCGCTCGCAAGGTCGTCGGCCAACCGCTGGCGTGCGTCTTGCAGCTCCCGCACGATGTCCGCCACTTCTGCACGATGGCGGTTGGCGGCAGCGATGGTCTCCTGGGCGCTGCGGTGGGCCTGCTCGAGCTCCTCACTGGCAGCCCGACGAGCCTCGTCGAGTTCCTCGGCGGCGGTGCGGCGCGCGGACTGTAGCTCCTCGGCAGCCGTGCGACGGGCGTGCTGTAGCTCCTCGGCGGCGGAACGTCGAGCGGTGTCGAGCTCTTCGGTTGCGGTGCGCCGAGCGGCCTCGAGCTCGACACGGGTCTCTTCCTCGGCACGTTGGCGCAGCTGAATCGCCGCTTCTTCCGCCGCCACGAGGATCCGGGTGGTCTCTTCGCCGAGCTGACGGAACGCCTCAAGCGGGTCACTGGAGACCGTGAAGGCGGTGGAGGCCCGTTCGAGGTCGGTCTCGAGCTCCTGCACACGGGTAACCAAAGACCGGTAGTCTTCCGCGACCCGGCCGAGGAAGGTCGTCACCTCGTCGCGGTCGTAACCGCGAAGCGCGATGAGAAACTGTCGGGTGGCGATCTCCTCAGGAGTGAACACGGCTTCCTCGCTTTTAACGGACGGCGCAGGAAGCATAGACGGAGAGTCCCCAGTCATGCGCGGATTGTGGTGGGAACATCGTCCTTATTGCCTAGATCAGTCCATGGGGGCAGGCTCGATGACGTCCCGTCACCACAAGCATGCCGTCCGATGCAGCCGCCAGCCTCTCATCTTGGCCACGCTCTGTTACTTCTACGGCTAAACTGGTCACGGACGGTGACCCACCACAGGGCCGCGACGTCGGCTACGAGCAGGGCTGCGGCGAGGACGGCCCAGGAGCGGACCGAGCCTGTCTGTCCCGCGCTGAATGTTCCGGCTCGCTCCTCGACCGCCCCGACCGTGGAATCGGCGCGCCGTCCTCCGGGGGCCTCGAGCACCACCCGCGGACTCAGCGAAGCGTTGGGGGCGAGGGCATCGGCCGCCTGCTGGGGAACGGACTCGCTGGCGCCTCTACCACGCCCAGAGCGTGAGGTAGGCAGTCCAAGGGCCGCAGCGACGTCGATGCGGCCAAAGCCGGTGCGGATGTCCGGGCCGGACACGCCGATGTCCTTGGCGGTATGTCGTAGCCGATTGACGGCCGCCGTCGGGCTGTACCCAGCGGATCGCAACAGCGCGACGGCCCCGGTGACGTGAGCAGCCGCGTACGAAGTTCCCTCGGACTGACCGATTCTGTGCTTGGCGCGAGAACCGCAGGGCCAACACCAGGTGCTGACGATGTTGACGCCGGGGGCCATGACCGCGTCGAGGCGACCGGCGTCCGAAAAGCCAGCACGCTCGTCATGCTCCTTGGATGCGCCGACCAACAGCACCGGGGAGTCAGTGGGATAGTCGGTGAAGTCCTCGCTGTCGTTGCCCGATGCGGCGACGACCACGACGCCCCGACTCCAGGCATAACGCACGATCCGGTCGGGCGAGGCGATCGTGGGATTCGACCGCTCGGTGGCCGCGGTCATCTCGCGGGCGATTTCGAGCGAGAGGTTGATGACGTCGGCGCCATGGTCCACGGCCCAGCGTATGCCCTCCTCAACGCTCGAGTTCGGCCCGAGTGCGTGCGCGTCGAGCACCCGCACGGGCATGATCCGCGCCCGCGGTGCCACCGAGGCCACTCCGATGCCGTTCGCCGTCTGGGCCGCGACGATCCCCGCGACCATGGTCCCATGACCGTGCTCGTCGGTTGGGTCGTCGTCGCCGTCGACGAAGTCGTGACCAAGCACGCTGCCGTCGACGCGTCTGGCGAGTGCACCGGCGAGGTCGGGGTGGGTCAGGTCCACCCCCGTGTCGAGGACCGCAACCAAGACACCTTCGCCCTGGCTGACCGACCAAGCCTCATGCGCCCGAATGCGGTGCAGACCCCATTGCTGGCCGAAGTGCGGGTCGCTCGCGTCCGGCCGCGCCGCAGCGATGATGAGCAGGGCGAGCACGCCGAGCAGCATCCGGTGCCGCAGGTTCACCACGAGGGCCTGTTCGGAGGAGGGAGCGGTCTTGGCTTGCCCAACAACGCTGGCGGGACACGTGCATGACCTTCGAGCAAGGAGAGATGGTACGACTCGGCTAGCCCTTGCTCAGGGCCACGATTCAGCGGGAGGCCCGTACGATCTCGTCGTCCCGCCCTTGGCGGTGGCCGTCGGGACCTGGCTCTTCCCACCTTGGTTGAGGCGTCGGGGTCCGACCCGACTGCGGCTGCATCGCTTCGAGGGCGCGGTGGAAGGAGTGGATAGAGGAGATGGGGTCACGCGCCTCGTGTCCCAACCACCATGACCACGCGAGCGCAGCCGCGACCACGAGCATGAGTGGGATGAGCAAGTACACCACAAGCATCACTCCAGCTGACGTTCCGGGCAGCTCCCCGCCTCGCCCAGTCCGAAGGTAGCCCTGGTGGGGCAACCGGACAACCTTCACCAACGACCACGTGCCATGTGGCTCGCCCAAGTTCAAGAGCCTGGCCAGCGGCTCGTCCCGTCAGCGAGGTGTTCGTGCTTCCATATCGGGACGGAAGCCTTGACGAGGTCGATGAGCATCCGCGCCGCCCCGAAGGCTTCGTCCCGGTGGGGAGCCGAGGCTGCCACAACCACGCTGAGGTCGCCGACAGCAAGAGGCCCGATCCTATGGGCAATGTAGACGGCACGGACCGCGGGGAAGGCCCTGAGCACCTCGTCCCCCACACCGCGCATAGCCGGGGCCGCGCGATCCTCCCAGGCTTCGTACGTGATACCGCGCACCGCCACGCCGTCGTGCTGGTTGCGCACGGTCCCGCCGAAGACGCCGATGCCGCCACTTTCAGGATGGGCGACCGCCTCGTAGGCCTCGTCGATCGCGATCGGCTCGCGGGTCAGCATCACCCTCACTCGCGGCCGTCCCCCTGCCTCACCGGAAGCCACAGCGGCTGGCTCTCGCGGTGTTGTCATCCTGCGCTCACGGGGTCGCTCTCGGCAGGTGGTCGAGACTACACGCCTACCTCTGCGGCCGCGTCGAGGGCAATCGGGGCGTCGGGCGGCCACCGCTCCTGAGGTCGATCGGGTGCGACCGCCGCGAGCAGCACGAACGGGATCGCCGCCACGGGACCCGTCGTCGTACCGTCCGGCCACCACGGCAGCGTTGCGAGTAGGAGGGCAGC
>JALZEO010000251.1 GCA_030862025.1 Actinomycetota bacterium
GTCCATAGCGGACGCCGTCGTAGCGGGCGAGGTTCGACGAGGCCTCGGAAGGAGCGATCAGGTAGTAGGCAGGAAGCCCGTAGTGCGCATGCGGCAGCGAGACCTCCACGATCTGCGCGTCAAGACCGGAGAGGCGGTCGAGAGCCTCCCGGAAGCATCCCTCGACACCGGGCTCGTAGCCTTCGCCGCCCAGTTCTCGGATAACTCCGATGCGCAGGTCCGCTATCCCGGCCCGGATGCCGCCGAGGACGTCGGGCGGCTGCTCGGGGATCGAGGTCGAGTCGAGCGGGTCATGTCCTGCGATGACCGTGTGGAGGAGTGCCACGTCCTCGACCCTGCGCGCCATCGGACCGGCCTGGTCGAGGCTGGACGCGAATGCGACCAGCCCGTAGCGCGACACCTGACCGTAGGTCGGCTTGAGTCCGACCGTGCCCGTGACAGCGGCAGGCTGGCGGATCGAACCACCGGTGTCGGTCCCGACCGCCAATGGTGCGCATAGCGCGGCGAGCGCCGAGGCGGACCCCCCTGAGGAACCGCCCGGGATACGGTCGAGGTGCCAGGGATTGCGTGTGGGCCCAAAGGCCGAATTCTCCGTGGACGAGCCCATGGCGAACTCGTCCATGTTGGTCTTGCCGAGCACAACCACGTCGGCCGCGAGCAGGCGTAAGACGACCGTAGCGTCATAGGGCGGGATCCAGCCCTCCAGCATGCGTGAGCCGCAGGTGGTCGGCATGCCCCGGGTCGTGAATACGTCCTTGAGTGCCAGCGGGACCCCAGCCAAGGGGCCGAGCTCGTCGCCTCGCGCCCGCCGCTGGTCGATTCGGCTTGCATGCTCGCGGGCCGAATCGGGCGCGACGTGGAGGAAGGCGTGGACATCGCGAGGACCGGGCGCCACGGGGTCACCGTCCACCAGGGAGATGCGGAGGAGATGCGCGTCGATGACTTCGCGGGCGCTGACCTCTCGAGCAGCAAGAAGACGCGCGAGCTCGACCGCGCTCTTGGCCACCAGCTCCCCGGACGACTGCAGATCAGGCCCTTCCGCCTCTGGCGCGCTCTCGTGGAGGTCAGGACCGTCTCCAGCCAACACTCACCCCTCCTCGGCGACGATCCGAGGCACCTCAAAGCGATGGTCGGCGACCCTGGGGGCGCCAGCCAGGACCTCGTCCCGTGGCAGCGACGGACGTTCGACGTCGGGACGGGTCACGTTTCGGAGCCGGTAGGGGTGGGAGGTTGGGGGCACTTCTTCGGCGGCGACCTCCCCGACCTGCTCGGCGTACTCGAGGATCTTGCTCAGCTGTGGGGCGAGGCGGTCGACCTCCCCGTCGTCGAGCGCGAGTCGGGCGAGCCTCGCGACGTAGCGCACCTCCTCGACGGATAGGGGCACGGCAATCCTCCATTCGGTTGCTGGGTCCGCGCCGTCCGGTCGCCAGGCTAGGCCGCGCGTCCCCCCGCGCCCAATCGACTGTCGACCTCCCGACCCCACTGCGACCTGGCAGAATGCCAAGGGAGCACAGTCACCCATGGAACTCATCCTCGACACGGACATCGGCACGAACGTCGACGATGCCTTTGCGCTGGCGTTCGCGCTGCGCCACCCGCTCGTCGACCTGGTCGCCGTCACCACCGTTTCCGGCGACGTCCGGCGCCGGGGACACATCGCGCGCAAGCTCGTGGGGCTGGCTGGGCGCCCAGAGGTGGAGGTTGCAGCGGGCCGTCCGGTCCCGATCGGAGCAGGAGACCGCCCTGCCTGGATGGGACACGAGGGCGAAGGCCTGCTCGAACCGGGTGAGCAGCCTGAGTTGTCACGCCGTGATGGGGTCACCCTGCTGCTCGACAAGACGGCTGCGGCGGTCCGAGCCGGCCAGCGCATCCAAGTGGCAGCGATCGGGGCGCAGACCAACGTCGCCGCGGCCCTCGATCGCGACACGAAATTCTCCGAGCGGGTCGCGAAGCTGGCGGTAATGGGCGGCATCTTCGGCCCGCGGGCGGACGGGACGCGTATCCCACCGTCGCGGGATCACAACCTCAACGTCGACCAAAGCAGTGCCCTGCGCTCGCTCAACGCCCACCTTCCGCTGCTCTATGTCCCCTGCAACGTGACGATCGACGCGATCCTGACGCGACGGCACGTCGAGCGACTCCGGAACGCCGATCCACTGTGTCGATCTCTGGCGTGGCTGACGGACCGCTGGGCGGAGGTGCTGATGCGCAGGGGCGGCCTCCGGGGACCCGACCAGGTCGCGACCCTGCATGACCCGCTGGCCGTGGCCTGTCTCGTCGATCGTGGCTTCGTCACGATCGAGGAGTTGCCCATCACCGTGGCTCTGCACGAGGGCACGGTACGAACCTTCATCGACCCCGTGGACGGGACCACCGCCGAGGTCGTGACCTCGGTCGACGCCACCAGTTTTGTCGACGCCTGCCTCAGCATCATCATGGACGCGTGAGCGGCACTCCGCAGGAGCGACGCGAGAGGAGCTGTCTTGGTGG
>JALZEO010000273.1 GCA_030862025.1 Actinomycetota bacterium
TACTGGGACTCGGTGACATCGGGCCCCTCGGCGCCCTTCCTGTGATGGAGGGCAAGGCCGCGCTTTTCAAGGAGTTCGCGGACGTCGATGCCTGGCCGGTCTGCCTGGCCACGCAGGACAACGACGAGATCGTCCGCACCGTCGAGTTGCTAGCGCCCGTCTACGGCGGCATCAACCTCGAGGACATCGCCGCGCCCCGCTGCTTCGAGGTCGAAGAGCGCCTCGTCGCCTCGTTGGACATTCCGGTGTTCCACGATGACCAGGATGGCACGGCGATCGTGGTGCTCGGAGGGCTCTGCAACGCGTTGCGGCTCGTGGGGAAGAAGCTCAGTGAGGTCCGCGTCGCCGTCGTCGGCGCGGGCGCCGGCGGCGTGGCGACCGCGGAGCTGCTCCTCGCCGAGGGGGTTGGCGACCTCGTCGTCGTCGACAGCCAGGGCATCATCCACAAGTCCCGTGCCAACCTGCAGGACAAGAAGGGCTGGCTGGCCGAGCACACGAACCACGAGGGTCGCGAAGGGGAGCTGATCGATGCGCTCGCCGGTGCCGACGTGCTCATCGGCCTGAGTGCACCGAACCTGCTCGAACCTGACGACCTCAGGCGCATGGCACGAGACGCCATCGTCTTCGCGCTCGCCAACCCCGATCCCGAGGTGGACCCGGTGGGGGCGCGGGAGCACGTCGCCGTCGTCGCCACCGGTCGCTCGGACTATCCGAACCAGGTCAACAACGTGCTCGCCTTCCCCGGTGTCTTTCGGGGCGCACTCGATGCCGAGGCGGGCGCATTCACCCAGCCCATGCTCGTCGCAGCGGCGAAGGCGATCGCCGGCATCGTCCAGGAGGGAGAGCTGCGCGCTGAGTACATCATCCCCAGCCCCTTCAACGGGAAGGTGGTCCCCGCGGTGGCGGAGGCGGTCGAGCGGGCGGCCAGGGAGGAACGCTCCGGCGACATCCGGGACCTGGTATCCGAGGCTGTTCACGAGGTCGAAGACGAAAGCAAGGTCACACGCGAGGCGTAGCGTCGGTATGGACCAGGCGTCGAAGGACGTAGGAGACATGCAATGTCAAAGCCTCGCACCGCCGTCCGCTGCGCCGATTGCGGCCACCTCCAGCCACGCTGGACTGGGCGCTGTCCTGCCTGTCAGGCCTGGGGCACCATGCAGCCAGACGCCTTCCCGGCGACGGGCGACGTAGCCACATCCCGGTCTTCCCAGGCGTATCCGATCGGTCGCGTTCCATTGCACGAACTCGACCGCATCTCCACGGGCATCAGCGAGGTAGATCGCGTTCTCGGCGGCGGCCTCGTGCCCGGCGTCGTCGCTCTGATCGCTGGCGAGCCGGGGATCGGGAAATCGACGCTCCTCCTCCAGATTGCAGACAGGGTGGCCAGCGCCGGCCGTGAGGTGCTGTATGTGTCCGGGGAGGAGTCCGCCGTGCAGGTGCGCCTACGCGCGGAGCGACTCGGGGCTCTGTCCGAGCGTCTGCTGGTCGCGTCCGAGACCTCGCTGGACGAAGTGCTGGGCCTCATCGAGACCCACCGCCCCGCGGCTTTCCTGCTCGATTCCATCCAGACGATCAGCACCCCTCGCGGTCCCGGATCGGCTGGCTCGGTGTCACAGGTGCGCGAATGCGCCTTGGCGCTCGTACGAGCCGCAAAGCAGACCTCGGCGGCGGCGGTGCTCGTCGGCCATGTCACCAAGGAGGGCGCGATCGCGGGCCCCCGGGTGCTCGAGCACCTCGTTGATGCCGTGCTCGCCTTCGAAGGTGACCGACACCACGCCCTCAGGCTGCTGCGCGGAGTGAAGAACCGCTTCGGTGCGGCCGGGGAGGTGGGCTGCCTGGAGATCGCGGACGACGGCTTTCGGGAGGTGGCCGACCCCTCGAGGCTGTTCCTGGCCCAGCACTCCACCGACCCCAGCGGGGTCGCTGTCACCGTTGCCGTGGAGGGCCCGCGCCCGCTGACGGTCGAAGTGCAGGCCCTCGTTGCGGCGTCCCGCTTGGCGACACCACGACGCCAGGCGAGCGGGCTCGATGCGACACGACTGGCCTTGCTCGTGGCGGTTCTTGAGCGACGCTGCGGGCTCAACTTCGCCGAGCATGACCTGTTCGCGAGCGCGGTCGGCGGCGTACGGTTGCGTGAGCCTGCCGCAGATCTCGCCCTCTGCATGGCCCTCGCATCCTCCCGTCTTGATCGCAGGCTGCCGCGCGGCCTGATTGTGATCGGGGAGGTCGGTCTGGCCGGGGAAGTTCGTGCCGTGCCGCAACTCAAGCGCCGGTTGGCCGAGGCAGCCCGCCTCGGTTTCGTGTCCGCGCTGGTGCCTGCGAGCCATGACGGGGACGCTCTCGGCTTGCAGATACACCCGGTGCGCGACGTCCAGGACTGCATCCAGGCCTTCCTCAGGGACAGCGTCCCGCTGCCTGTTGCCTGCCCTACGCCGTGAAGCTGTCCCACCCCTGAGACTCAGACCGCCGGGAGGGCCGCGGACGTGTTCACGGAGTCAAGCTCGAACAGCGTGATGGGCGTCGAAGCGTGACCACCGGTCGCTGCGCCAGTCGCTGACTGCCCGATACGTCGATACGCTCCAAACTGTACGAACACGGCCGGAGGTGGGGGTGCAGGAGCAGCGGCACCGCGATGACGCGTTCCGCGCCGTACACGCCGGGCTCGCGCCCGGCACGGTGCTGCGGGAGGGACTTCAGCGGATCATCCGCAGCTCCCGCGGCGCGCTCATCGTCATCGGGATGACCCAGGCCGTCGAAGCGGTGGCCTCGGGCGGCTTTGACGTGTCCATCAACTGCACCGCCCAGCGCCTGTCCGAACTCGCGAAGATGGACGGTGCAATCATCCTGTCGGAAAATGGCGAGAAGATCCTACGGGCCAACGTGCACCTCGTCCCCAACCCTGGGATCCCGACCGACGAGACGGGGACCCGCCACCGCTCCGCCGAGCGGGTCGCGAAGCAGACGAAGCAGCCGGTCATCTCGGTTTCGGCCTCCATGCGCATCGTCACGCTTTATCTCGATCACGGAAAGCATGTGCTCGAGGAGGTCTCGTCGCTGCTGTTTCGAGCGAATCAGGCCTTGGCCACCCTCGAGCGCTACCGGGCACGTCTCGATGAGGGTTCGGCCTCCCTCTCGGCGCTGGAGATCGAGGACAATGTAACCGTACGTGACGTTGTTCAGGTCCTGCAGCGAGCCGAGATGGTGGTGCGAATCGCCCAGGAGATCGAGGACTACGTCATCGAGCTCGGTACTGAGGGACGTCTCATCCAGCTTCAGCTCGACGAGCTCATGATTCAGGTCGGTGATGAACGGGCCCTCGTCGTTCAGGACTATCTCGCCGACCGTCGCCGCAGACTCGAAGACGTGCTGGAGGAGCTGAACGAGCTCTCGACGGAGGAACTGCTCGACCTCGACCGCATCGCAAAGACCCTCGGCTACGAACCCGATGACCTCGACCGTCCCGTCGCCCCCCGGGGCTACCGGCTTCTCAGCAGGATCCCGCGGCTACCCGAGCCCATCATCGGAATGCTCATCAAGCGTTTCGAGAACCTTCAGGGGGTGATGGGCGCCAGCCTCGAGGACCTGGACGAGGTAGAAGGCGTCGGAGAGAGCCGCGCGCGTGCCATCAAGGAAGGCTTCGCCCGGCTCGCGGAATCGTCCCTGCTCGAGCGCTACGTCTAGGTCCGAAGACTACCTTACCGTAGCGGCTGGTCTCGTTTTAGCTACTCCCAGTATTAGAGCAGGTAAACTCCGTCTCTTGTCGACACTTCGCCCGCGGCCGGGCCGCTCGTCCTTTTTGACTGGCGCGAGTCCCTGACCTGCGGTTTCGCGGTTGAGCAGGACGGATTGTACGTGGTACCCTGAATGCTACGTGAAGCCACCGGCCTCAGTGCTGGAAAATGCTCGGCGGTTCCATCACGGAGGGTGACTAAAAGTCGTATCGACCCCGTTCTCCGCGCCGCCTTCAGCATTCAACCTCGGCATGCTGGACGCTGCCGCACGCACCAGACAGAAGGAGCACCTTGTCATGGCCTTCAGTATCGGCGACACCGTCATCTACCCACACCACGGCGCCGCAGTGATCGAGAAGGTCGAAACAAGGCAACTGAAAGGCGAGGTGCGCAACTACTTCGTGCTCCGGCTCACCTACGGCGACTTGACCGTCATGGTCCCGTCGGACTCGATCGAGGAGTGCGGGATCCGCAGCGTGGTGTCGAAGCAGGAGGTCGAGAGGGTTCTCGACATCCTTCGTCAACCCGAGGGCAAGCAGGCAGGGAATTGGTCGCGCCGCTTCAAAGCGAACTACGAGAAGCTCCGCTCGGGCGACATCTATCAGGTGGCCGAAGTCGTGCGGAACCTCGCCACCCGCGACAAGGAGAAGGGACTCTCCGCCGGAGAGAAGCGCATGCTCTCGAAGGCAAAGCAGATTCTGCTCTCCGAGCTTGCGGTTGCGATCAAAAAGGGCGAGGAGAAGGCCGAGGAACTCGTCAACCAAACCTTGGCCGAGGCGCAGGCGTAGTTCTCCGCGGTCTTCGCGCCCTCCGCAAGGAGGAGAGAGCGTGACCGTCTCAGCCGTCATCGTCGCTGCCGGTCGAGGGCGGCGACTGGGTCAGTTCGGGTCCGATTCCCCCAAGGCTCTCCTCGAAGTCGACGGACGCAGTCTCCTCGAACTCTCTCTCACCGCCTTGCGGGCTGTGCCTGCCGTCGACGAGCTCGTGGTCGTCCATCCCCCAGGGAAAGCAGATGCCTTCCGGCGGGTCGTAGGCGAGCAGGTCACACTCGTCCCCGGCGGGGCCACGCGGGCGGCGAGCGTACGCGCCGGGGTCGGGGCCGTTGCAGCCTCGGCCGACGCCGTTGCCATCCACGACGCAGCGCGCCCCCTCGTCCCTCC
>JALZEO010000062.1 GCA_030862025.1 Actinomycetota bacterium
GAGCCCGGGCGGGGCGAGCTCCGATCCCTGTCGCCATCAGAGACGAGGAGGTGGGGCGCTTCTCGCAGGAGGTCGAGGCCGCAGTCTACTTCTGCGTGCTTGAAGCGGTTCAAAACGCCGTCAAGTATGCGCGTGCCTCACAGGTCGCGGTCCGTCTGGGACAGGGAGATGGTCAGCTCACCTTCGAAGTCACCGACGACGGCGCGGGCTTCGACCCCACCACCACCCCCCGCGGTCAGGGGCTGACGAACATGGCTGATCGCCTCGACGCTCTGGGAGGCACGCTCACCGTTACCTCCACACCCGGGCACGGCACGACCATCATGGGCCAGCTCCCCACAGCACGCCCCGCCGCAGTACCCGTCACTGCATGACTCGCTCTCGCCTGCCACTGGCAAGGAGAATCAATGCCTATCGTGCACGAGAGCATCGTGATAGATCGGTCGAAGCACGATATCTGGCAGTATCTCGTCGAGCCGGACAAGCTGCTGCTGTGGCAGTCCGGCGTCGTCGAACTCTCCGCCGAGTGGGAGGGCGACCCCAGGCCCGGTGACCGTTCGAGAGGAGCAATGCGTATCGCAGGGCGCAAGATCCATTTCCAGACCGAATTCACGACGATCGACCCGCCAGAGCGGCTGGAGTTCAAGAGTGCGGAGGCCCCGTTCCGGTTCGTGGTGTGGGTGGAACTGGAAGACGTCGAGGGTGGCACACACGTGACATACCACGGCGAGGCGGAGTCATTCCGCGGATTCTTCGGCAAGATCGCCGATCCGATCGTGACGATGTTGTACGGACGTGACGTGAAGGGGAACCTCCAGAACCTCAAGGTGCTGGTCGAGGAGGCCGAGGCGACGCCGTAGCTGCCCTGCGACGATCCGTTCCGGTCTGCCGACGGACTTCGCAGTAGGAGGGCGATCCGACCGTGTCCACGCTTCGTACAAACCTTTGCAACGTGCTGGTCATCGGGGCGGGCGCGGCGGGACTACGGGCGGCGATCGCGGCTCATCAGGCGGGCACAGAGGTTGTCGTGCTGGCCAAGCGGACCCGCCGTGACGCACACACCACTTTGGCCTCCGGCGGCATCAACGCCGTCTTCGGGACCCGGGACCCGCAGGACTCGTGGCAGCAGCACTTCGCTGACACCGTGCGTGAGGGCTACTTCCTGGGAGACCCGCGAGCGGTAGAGATCGTCGTGCAGGAGGCCCCCGCGGCGGTGCGGGAGCTGGTCGAGTGGGGCGCACCTTTCACCCGCACCCCCGACGGTGAACTCGATCAGCGCTATTTCGGCGCACATACCTACCGGCGCACCTGTTACGCCGGCGACTACACCGGCCGAGCCGTTCTGGCCACCCTGGCCAACAAGGCCGACAGCCTCGGGATACCCGTCGCCGACGACCAGTACGTCTCCCGCCTGCTGGTCAGCAACGGCACCTGCTTCGGGGCGCTGGCCCTCGACCAGCACTCCGGCCAGCGCACGACGTTCCTGGCCGACGCGGTCGTCCTGGCGACGGGAGGGCATACGCGCCTGTGGCGCCGCAGCTCCTCGCGACGTGACGAGAACAACGGCGACGGGATGTACCTGGCGTTGCAGGCCGGATGCCGGCTCGCAGACGTGGAGCTCGTCCAGTTCCACCCGACCGGGATGGTCGCACCCGAGGAGGCGGCGGGAACGCTGGTCACCGAAGCCGTGCGAGGCGAGGGCGGCCGCCTCGTGAACGCCGAAGGGGAGCGGTTCATGGCGCGCTACGACCCCGATCGCATGGAACTGTCCACGCGCGACCGGGTGGCCCTCGCCAACTACACCGAGATCATCGAGGGGCGGGGAGGCAGCCAAGGGGGCGTGTTCCTCGACATCTCCCACATCGGCAAGGAGCAGATCCTGTCCAAGCTGCCCCGGATGTACCGCCAGTTCATCGAGTACCAGATGCTCGACATCTCCCGCGAGGCAATGGAGGTCGCACCCACGGCCCACTACTCGATGGGAGGAGTGGTCGTAGACCCCGACACTCATAGCACGGACGTGGTGGGGCTGTACGCGGTCGGAGAGGTCGCCGCCGGCCTGCACGGCGCCAACCGCCTGGGAGGCAACTCCCTGTCGGAGACCGTCGTGTCCGGCCGGCACGCGGGGGAGGCCGCAGCCCGCTTCGCGCGTTCGCTGGAGGTCCAGCTGCGATCCAGGAGGGCCATCGCCGAGGCCGGCGACGACCTGGACGGCCTGGTGCATGAGGGCAACGAGATCGTGCGCCCGGTCCAACGCGCACTC
>JALZEO010000063.1 GCA_030862025.1 Actinomycetota bacterium
CCAGCAGCACGACGCCGAACGCGGCCGGGAGCCACGCGCGGGCGGGAGGCGGTTCGAACGCGATAGGGCTGTCGCGCTGCGCGACGACGCCGGCGATGGCGAGGGCGGCGGCGGCCACGAGCAACAAGGTCTGATTGTCGTACGGCAGCACCACGTCGTAACCGGCGTAGTAGAGGAACAGCGCGGCGAAGAAGCCGACCATGCCGAGAGTCCAGGCGGTGGCGGATGCGAACGGGGTCCCGTGGCGGTCCTCGGCGGAGGCCCGCAGACAGATCCCGCTGACCAGGGCCGCGGTCGCAACCTGCCCGACCAGCAGCGCCACCGTGGCCAGCTGCCGGGACAGGAGCGTGGCGAGCAGCAAACCACCGACCGCGACCACGGTGAGCACCCACCCGCCCGTCGACCCCGGCCTGAGGGGAACCCGTCGCGAGGTCGTCACCAGCACCGCGGTCGCGATCGCCGCCGCGTTTGCGCTCATCACCAGCGCGAACGCGATGGCCTGCGAATGGCGACCGAAGACCGTCTGCCAGGCGATGTTCTGCCAGGCAAGGGCGTACAGGAACAACGCGGGCCCGAGCCCGGCCAGGGGCGCGGCGCCGGCCGCCGTGGCCGTCGTACCCGGATCGCCGCGTGATGACACTCGAGCCAGGGCGGCGAACTGAACGGCGGCCAGGGCAACAGCAACGGTGATACCGCCCAAGTCGAAGCGCCAGGCGTAGTCCCACGTGCCCCAGAGGCCGAACAGCGCCGTGTCCAGCGCGAGCCCGGCCAGCAACGCCGGGCCAAGCCGCTTCCGGTCACCAGGAGCACGGCGCAAGTACACCGGGACGAACCACAGGAAGCACAGCACGCCGAGCGGGGCGAGCAACCAGCGCGCCAGCGCGTCGGGGACCAGCTGGAGGACCAGCCGCACGAGCGCGGTCCCGCCTGCGGACAACCACAGCGAAGCGTGCAGGCCGAGCACGCGGATGATGAGCGGAGCGAGCAGGCCGAACAGGGGCACACCGAGCCCGAACATGCCCAGTCCTGCCAGCGGCACGCCGAGTCGTTCGCGTTGCACGCTGATCACGGTCGAGGCCATGAGCCGCAACAGCTGGAACCCCAACGTGGCCGTGAGCAGCGGCACGGCTAGCTCGGCCAGAGCCGTCCATGACGCGGCCGCACGCACCCGGGCGGTCATCGGTGGCAGGGCCCCGGGGAGCGGCACTCCAGGGTACGCGCCACCACCACGTCTCTACCTCGAGTTAGGGACCAGGACTCCGTCCCTCTCCGGCACGCCGACCCCGAAGTCGCGCGTAGAGCATGCGGGGCACCCGGGCAAATCGCATCGTCCGAGTCGCATAGACCGCGTCGAGCTCCGACTCAGCCCGCGTGAGCCGTTCTCGCAGCTCGGCCTCGAGCTCCAGCAGCCGGGCCAGCTCGCCCTCGAGTTCCGCTACTTGCCGTCCCCCCTCCGCGACTTCGCTTTCGAGCTCCAGGATCCGTAGACGCTGCGCTTCCTCGCGCTCCCGCAGCTCACGGATCGCGGTGTCCGCGCCGGCTGGGACCGCCTTGAGTACGAACTGGTACGTGGTCGACTCCGGGTCGTGTCGGATCTGCTCGACCACGGCCGCGTCAAATTCCTCAGGGCGCACGCCGATCTCGGTTTCGAACAGTTCGATGCGCACCCGGCGCATCTCCACCGACGCGAACCCGGCTTCCCACAGCATCCGCTCCACGCCCACGCGGGTGAAGAAGCGGAGGTGTGTCTCGTCGAGGAGCCCGAGCGGACGGTAGTCCCACCTACCCTGGAGGAGCGCGAGTCGCACATCACCATGCGCGACATTGGGGATCGAGATCACGACGAAGCCGTCGGGAGCGAGCAGGTCGCCAGTCTGGCGCAGCACCGAGACAGGGTCCCGTACGTGTTCGAGCACGTCGCCAAACATGACGGCATCAAACGCAGCCCTGCCGAACTCGCCGGCAAGGTCGAGGGTCTCGAGGTCGCCGATCACGAGGCGTTGGAGATGCGGCTTCGCCTGCTCGGCGGCCTCCTCGCTGATCTCCAGACCCGACACCGTGCAACCATGCGCGACGAGCTCTCTGGCGACGTACCCGGTCGCACAGCCGACGTCCAGCACCCGCTTGTTGCCTCCAACGAGGAGGACCATCTGCGCCTGGCTGGCGTTGGGGTCGTCGAGGCTGACGACGCTGTCGTACCGGTGCATAGGCGGTCCTGACGGCGACGGAGAAGAGCGAAGGTTCAGCATATGTCCATCCCCCGAACAGGCGATCCTGGTGGCACACCGCGTACCCGCCGCCACCAGGTTCTCACCCAGCCGCGGTAGTCGAAGGGGCCGAACCAGCGGTCGACGACCGCCGTGCTCCCCACCGTGGCACGTCCCTGCACGACCCGACGCTTGCGCCACATCCGCGGCACGAGGCGTACCCCCGAGAAGGCGGCGAAGAACGCGAGTGGGACGGTCGCGAACAGCTCAACGGCCTTCAGAAGGGTCGTGAACGCTACTCCGGGTAGGTGCCGCACGAGGCGGGAGGGGCTGTCACACTTGAGCACCGTGAGCAGCCTGTTCTGGAAGTTCAGCTGCTCGACTCGCCGGGTGCGGCGCGGCCCCGCGCCGCCGCGCTCGTGTTCGGCGACCGCCGCTGGCTCATACCACGCTGTCCAGCCGCGCAGCGCGGCCCGCCAGTCGAGGTCCACGTCCTCCCAGAAGGCGAAGAGATCTTCGTCGAAAACCTCTCGCCGTCCTTCGAGGTCGATGGCGACGTCGTCGAGCATCTCCCGCCGGTAGAGCGCGAGCGCACCGGACACACCGAAAATCTCCCCCGGTTCCTCCCACTGCCCGACGTCGATCTCTCCCTCTCCTCGGTTGCGGAACAGGCGCGTGCGGAAGGCGACATGCCCGGTCGTGTCGATGACCGCTCTTCCGTCGGGCGCCCGAACCGTGCGCACGAGCTTGCCCTGTACCGCCCCACGGCGCGGGTCGGCGACGAGGGCAGCCACGACTCGACGGGCGTAGTCGGCTCGGGGCCTCACGTCGTAGTTCGCAACGAGCAGCGTGGGGGCGTCCGTAGCGGCCAGCCCGTCGTTCACAGCGCCAGCGAACCCGCGGTTCGTAGCGTTCCAGATCACCTCGAGCGCTGGGCGGTGGGATCCTCCGCCCCCTGTCTGCCCCTTGCGCTGCCGGAGATAACGCTCGAGCAGGTCGCGCGAGCCGTCCGTCGATGCGTTGTCGACGACCAGGACGTCGCAGTCCGGGTGGTCCTGGGCGAGGAACGCATCGAGACACGCGGCCAGCTGCGCGCCTCCGTTCCAGTTCACGATGATGGCGGTGACCCGCATGCTCACCCGGGCGTGGTGGATCGCTCGCTCTCCCTGCCGCCCACGTCCAGGCGGACCGAAGGCCCTTCGACGACCGCGGTCGCGGCCAGTAGGTCGACGAGCCCGATCCCACCGGGAGCCGGAGTCACCTCGAAGGCGAGCGGCTCGGGCCGCACGTCGTAGACGACGCGACCGCTCGGGTCGGTCACCACCGGCGTGACGTTGTAGTGACCGGCGAGGACATGGGCGGTGAAGCGAATTTCGACGGTGGCGGTCTGACCGGAGGTGAGCGGGCCGACGCCCAGTCCCTGCCAGGTGGTGTGCACTTCATAGAGACGTGTACCGTCGCCCCGCTGGAAGGTGGCCCCGGCGCTGCAAGCCTCGATGTCCCGCTCGGCTCTGACCTGCACGCGCAGGACGAGCACGCTCGAGGGTGCGACGCGGCTCACCGACAGGCCGTCCGGGTCGAGCAGGCTGGCTTTTGCGACCCGCACGTCGCCTCGTCCCAGTCCCGGGCGGACCTGCTCGCCATCGGCCTGGGTACCCATGACCTGGGAGTAGAGCTGGACGCCTTCACGAGTCGGCCCGTCGAACACCAGCGACCCGTGATCGACGACGAGCACACGGTCACAGAGCCTCTCGATGGCAGCAAGGTCATGACTGACGAGCACGACCGTCTTGCCCCGCTGCTGGAAGCTCGCCATGCGTTCGAGGGAGCGAGCCTGGAAGAACGCGTCACCGACCGACAGCACCTCGTCCACCAGCAGGATGTCGGGATCCACGTGGACGGCGATCGCGAATCCGAGTCGTACGTACATGCCGCTCGAGTAGTTCCGCACCGGCTGGTCGATGAACGCCCGTACCCCAGCAAAGTCGACGATGGCGTCGAACTGAGCGTCGACCTCCGTCCGGGACAGGCCGAGGACCGCACCGTTCAGGTAGACGTTCTCGCGGCCGGTGAGGTCGCCATGAAAGCCGGCCCCGAGTTCGAGCAAGGAGGCGACCCGGCCGTTGATCTCGACGCGCCCCCGGTCGGGCGGCAGGATCCGGGCCAGCACCTTCAGC
>JALZEO010000291.1 GCA_030862025.1 Actinomycetota bacterium
GAGTCGCTGCAGCAACGGGATAGCTTCGATCTTGTCCTCGCTGAGCTCGTCCCAAAGAATCCCCGAGGGACGCCGGTAAGGACCACCGCGACAATCGATAACGTCGTTGGGTGTCACGATGAGGTCCACGGGAACGTCGTGGGCGGCCATCGGCACTTCACCCGACTCGAGCAGCTGCACAGGGTGAACGGTGGTGATGATGACCGCATCAGCAGCGATGACGCCGGCCGCTCGACCCACGGCGAACTCGAGGTCACTGAAGCCACCTCCCTTGCCGAGTCGTGCGCCGTCGGATGCGACGGCAACCGAACCGATGACGACGAGCTGAACCGACTCGAGGTCGGCGACGTCGGCGGGTCGCCCGCTGCGGGACGCTCCCTTGATGGACGAGGCACGACGTGGCGAGCTTGCAAGCTCGTCCGGGTCGAGGACCAGGAAGGGGGGTTCCTCGGCCAGTCGGGGGACCGCCATGTACACGGTCTTGCCGTCTTCGAGGGCCCGCTGACGAACCGGCCATTGTGGGGAGTCGGGGTTGGCCTTCAGCCTACGAGCCGATTGCCACGGGTCCAGCTGCCGCAGTCGCTCGGCCGCTTCCTCGGCTCCGGTGAAGTTCGGGATGCGTCCCTCCGCGCCGGGAAAGCGCGAGGCGCCTGACTGCTCGAGCGCTGTCCACGCCTGCTCGCGGAGGGCGGCTTTTACGTCGACCGTCCGCCCCCGATCCCGATCCGCCCCTCCTTCACGGTGATGCCCAATCCGGGGTCTCGCGAACGACGTCGCCTGGGTCCTTGTCGCCGCGCAGGCCGAGGTAGCGTGGGTGGCGGAGCTTGCCGTCGTCGGTCCACTCGGTGAACCCGACCTCGCAGACGAGCCTCGGCTGCACCCAATGCGCCTCCCTCTCACGTACGTCCTCATCGAATGGCGGACGATCCTGCTCCAGGTCGTCGAGGCGAGCTCTCAGAGCCCTGAGCGTGCGTTCGTCGTAACCGGTGCCGACCTTGCCGGCGTAGCGCAAAGCCCCGTCCATGTGGTAGGCGACGAGTAGCGCCCCGAAGCCCACCCGACCGCCGTGGGGTTCGGTGAACCCGCAGATGACGAACTCCTGGGTCGCTACGCACTTAAACTTCAGCCAGTCCCGCGAGCGCCCTGATGTGTAGCGGCTGTCGGCCCGCTTCGCGATGACCCCCTCCCAGCCGCTGCGGCAGGCCTGGGCGTAGTAGGCCTCGCCCTCTCGCTTGCGATGCGGAGTGAAGCGCAGAGGATCACGGAACTCGAGTGCGGTTCGCAGCAACGACTTGCGCGCCCGCAGGGGAAGGAGGCGTGTGTCGTACCCGTCGAGGTGCAGCAGGTCGAAGAGGTAGTAGTAGACCGCCACGCCCGTGCGGCGGGCACGCTCGGGGTCACGCAGGTGAATGCGGGACTGGAGTCGCTCGAAGCTGGTCCGACGCCCCTCGAACGCGACGATCTCGCCGTCGACGACGAACCGCGCGCACTCGACCGCCGCCAGGCCCTCGACCAGTTCCGGATACGAGGCCTCCATCCGCTTGTGGTTGCGGGACATGAGCCGCACCTCGTCGCCATGACGCGTGCCGATGGCCCTCACACCGTCGAGTTTCCGTTCGAAGATCCAATCCGGATGGGAGAATCGTCGCTCGGTGAGGGTCGCGAGCATCGGGGCGGTATAGCCGGGATGGCTCTCCTCGCGCAGCCGCTGCCGCAACTCGTCGTCGAGGCGAAGAGATGCTCGATTCACGGACTGCGGTCCTTCCGCGCTTCCCGCTCGAGGTCCTCGTTCGTGCGGCCGGTGAGGACGGACTGCGGTTGGGTGCTCGCGGGGTTATGGCTTGCGTCGCAGGTTTTGTCGTCCATCTTCACGAGAACCCACTTCCTCGGGTCGCCCCGGAAGGAGGTGCGAATGAGGGCGTAGCCGCCGGTGAGCTTCTGACCTTGGAGCCATACCGCGACATGGCCCTCCTCGACCGCCTCCGCCACGCTGAACGGCTCCTCGTCCTGCTCGGTGAGGTTGCGATAGGTCCCCGTGTCCCAGACGATCACGGTACCGCCCCCATACTGCCCCTTGGGAATAACTCCCTCGAAGTGAAGGTAATCGAGGGGGTGGTCTTCGGTCTGAATAGCCAGGCGCCTCTCGCGTGGGTCCGGGGAGGGCCCCTTGGGCACCGCCCACGACTTCAGGACCCCTTCGGCTTCGAGCCGGAAGTCGTAGTGGAGGCTCGACGCATCGTGCTTCTGTACGACGAAGCGCGGCTCCTTGCCTGTCCCTTGGACTGGCCCGGCTGGCCCGAGCGGCTCGGGTGTCAGGCTGAAGTCGCGCTTGTCGCGGTAGGGGCGCAGCATGCCGTGGTCGGGCACCGCTTCGGCTCCAGGAGACCAGCTCGCTACCGCTTCGTCCCTGCCTCAGGCTGGTGCGGTTCCGCCTCAGATGCGAAACCGACCAGGCCCGCGAAGCGGACAACCCATTCTGCCACGAGGGCCGCTTGGCTCGCCGCGGTCAAGCCGAGCGCCGCGACGGGTCCGGTAACGACGGCACCCGGCCCGTGACGGCGGAGGTCGCAGCGGATCTCCTGCTCGACAGGCAACTGGTTCGCGTGGGCGACGTCTGACAACCGCCGCTCCTTCCCACTCGTCCTGCCCGCTGCTCGAGCTGAAGCCTAGGAGGACGGTGTTTCCTACCGATGACAGCTGGGTTGATGTCTGGTGACTTCTCGTTGTCGTGTCTCGTTGTTGTGTCTCGTTGTCGTGTCGGGACCCTCGGGTCCGAAGGGGGTGCTGCCACCCGCTGCCCGCCCGATGACAGACTGTCTTCCATGCCCGAGCTACCCGACGTCGAGGCCTTTCGCCGCTACCTCTCCGAGCACGCGACCGGACACCTCATCGAGCGCGTAACGGCACCGGATGCCGCGGTCATTCGGAACACGACACCTCAGGGGCTGGGTAGGGCGCTCAAACATCGGCGCTTCGGAGAGCCCGAGCGGCACGGCAAGTGGCTGTTCGCCTCCACCCACTCGGATTCACCCGCCGGTGGTCCGACGGTCGTGCTCCACTTCGGAATGACCGGCTACCTGAACTGGACCGATCACGACGAGCCCCGCCACGAGCACGACCGCGTCATTTTCATCTGTGAGGCGGGCGAGCTGCGAGTGAACATGGTGCGGAAGCTCGGCGGGGTCTGGCTCGCATCCGATGATGAGCAGGTATCACAGATCACCGGGCCGCTGGGACCCGACGCGTGGGAGCTCAGCCGAGAGGACCTCGGCAACCTGCTCGAGGGGCGTGACGGCGGCATCAAATCTGCGCTCATGGACCAGAAGCTCATGGCAGGAATCGGCAACCTCGTGGCGGACGAGACGCTGTGGCAGGCGCGCATCCACCCCCGCCGGGCGGTCAGCGAGCTTGACGATGACGCCATCAGGGCACTCCACACGGCACTCCGCCAGGTCCTCGAAGAATCGGTCTCCCGCGGCCACGTCCCTCGCGACGAATCGAGGCTCACCTCCGTCCGCGACGTCGATGACCCGTCCTGTCCTCGCTGCGGCGAACCGATCGAGGAGGACACGGTCGTCAGCCGCACGACCTACTGGTGCCCGAGCTGCCAGACTGGGATGTAGCTGGCGCCGCATCAGGCCCCCGCCCAGGTGACGCAACCGGGAACGAAGGGCTGCGGGAGGTGGGCGTGTCGCGGGCGCACCCGGACCGTGTACCCGTAGCGGCCGCTATCGCTCAGTTGCACCGCCACGGCCTCGTAGACACAGCGGTCGTCGTTAGCCTCGACCAGCCGCATCGGCAACGCGTGCCCGGCTGCGATCTCACCGTCAGCGTCGACCCTTCCGATGTAGAGCTCGATCCGCACGTCTTCTGGGGTCAGGCCGCCCAGGCGGACGAGCGCTCGCGGCCGCATCTCCTGACCGACCTGCACCTCATTGTGTTCGTCTCCGGCGGCAAGCTCGCAGCGCACCTGGCCCCAGGCGGTGCTGACCCGTGATCGCCAAGCCGCCAGGGCGTGGACGTGCTCCAGTCCGTCTCCGGTGAGGCTGCGGACGCTCCAGCTCGCTGGCAGGTACAGGGTCTCGGTGTACTCCTTGAGCATGCGATGGGCGTTGAAGCAGGGGCTGAGCTGTTCGATGGCCGACTTCATGCGTGCGATCCAAGCGTGGGGCAGGCCGTCCTCACCGCGGTCGTAGAAGGTGGGAATCACGTCCCGCTCGAGCAGGGTGTAGAGCGCATCGGCCTCGATCGCTTCCTGGCGCGACGGGTCGTCGTACGTCTCGCCGCGGCCGATCGCCCAACCGAAGGGAGCTCCGACGTGGCGGAGATCGTTCCAGGCCTCGTCCCACCAGCCGTCCACCGTGGAGAGGTTGAGCACCCCGTTGGCCGCGGCCTTCATGCCACTAGTCCCGCACGCCTCTCGCGGCCGCTGCGGGCTGTTGAGCCATACGTCGGCGCCGGCAACGAGGTAGCGGGCAACATGGATGCCGTAGTCCTCGATGAAGACGATCTTGCCCCGGAATGGCTCCTCTCGGGACAGCTCGAAGAGCTGGCGGATGTAGTCCTTGCCGGCATCGTCGCGCGGGTGTGCCTTGCCCGACACGATGAGCTGGATGGGCCGTTCGTGATCCTCGAACAGCCGTGCGAGCCGGTCGCGGTCCCGGGCGAGCAGCGTCGCCCGCTTGTAGGTGGCGAACCGGCGGGCGAAGCCGATGGTCAGGGCCGCGGGGTCGAGGGTCGTGCCGGCGGTGGTCAGCTCCGCTGCCGACGCGCCCCGCCACTCGAGCTGAGAGGTGAGGCGATGACGCACGAATTCCACCAGCTTCGCGCGGCGCAGCTCGTGCGTCCGCCACAGCTCGTCCTCGGTCACATCCTCGAGCAGACGCCACAGCTCCTCGCCTCCGGGGGCAGCACGCCAGCGCCCCTCGAGCACGCGGTCGTAGAGGGCGCTCATCTCCCGTGACGTCCACGACGGCAAGTGGACGCCGTTCGTGACGTGGCCTATGGGCACCTCGTGCGGAGGCAGGCCTGGCCAAAGTCCCTGCCACATCGCACGGCTCACCTCGCCATGGAGACGGCTGACGCCGTTCGCTCGGGCTGCCAGACGCAGCGCGAGCACGGTCATGCAGAACAGGTCGTGGGAGTTGGCAGCGTCTTGGCGGCCCAGCTCCACGAACTCCTTCCAGGACAGTCCCAGGCTTCCGGCGTAGACGGCGAAGTAGCGCTCGAGCAGGTCGGGCGGGAAGTAGTCGTGGCCGGCCTCCACCGGGGTATGGGTGGTGAAGATGAGTCCGGGCGCAGCGGCCTCTCGGGCCTCCATGAAGCTCAGCTGATGCTGATCCATGAGCCGACGGATGCGCTCGAGTGCGAGGAAGGCCGAGTGACCCTCGTTCAGGTGGTAGACGGACGGCTCGTATCCGAGCGCTTCCAGGGCTCGGTAGCCCCCGATCCCGAGCAGGATCTCCTGGCGGATTCGCATCTCCACGTCACCGCCATAGAGGTGGTGCGTGACCTGCCGCTGCTCCGGTGTGTTCGCGGACACGTTCGCGTCGAGCAGATAGAGGGGCACGCGACCCACCTGGGCGCGCCACACCTGCGCGACGAGCGCTCCCTCGGGGAAGCCGAGCTCGATCGTGACCGGCCCACCGTCGCGGTCACGCTCGAGCGTGAGGGGCAGGGAATGGAAGTCGTTGTTCGCCGCGATCTCCTGCTGCCAGCCGGCGTCGTTGAGTCGTTGCCGGAAATAGCCCTGCTGGTAGAGAAGTCCGAGGCCGACGAGGGGGACGCCAAGGTCGCTTGCGCTCTTCAGGTGGTCGCCAGCGAGCACCCCGAGCCCTCCGGCGAAGATGGACAGGCAGTCCGTGATGCCGAACTCGGCGGAGAAATAGGCGACGAGGAGATCGTGGGGCAGGTCACCGGACGGACCATGCTCCTGCTGATACCAGGTCTGTTCGGCGTCCAGATAGGCACGCAAGGCCAGCATGGCCCGATCGAGGTGGGTGAGAAAGTCCTGGTCAGCCGCGGCCGACTCGAGCTTGGCCTGCTCGATGCTGCCGAGCAGACGGACGGGGTTACGCTCCGTCTCCACCCAGAGCTCAGGATCGAGCCGTCGGAAGAGGTCGACGGTATCGGGATCCCAGGCCCAGCGGAGATTCGTCGCGAGTTCCCTGAGTGGCTCGAGGGCCGGTGGCAGGGCGGGAACCACGGTGAAGGTGTGGATGGGTTTCATCGCCCCGAAAAGATATCCCCATCGCCCTCCCAGGGTACGGTGCAACCATGCCCGAACTTCCCGAGATGCAGGCACTCGCTGAGCGTCTCGATGCCGTCGTGGGTCGCACGACCTTCGCTGGCGCCGATCCCCTGCAGTTCACGGCCCTGAAGACCGTGACACCGGCTCCCGACGAGGTCGTCGGCCGCCAGATCCTCCAAGTCGCTCGCCGGGGCAAGTTTCTCGTCCTCGAGCTCGACGGACCCCGCCTGCTCCTCCACCTGTCCCAGGGGGGCCGTGTGACCATCGAGGATCCTCCCAGGAACTCGCGACCGAAGCGGGGGGTCGTACGCCTGCGCTTCGTCGAGGCCCCAGCTCTGCTCGTGGTCGAGTACGGCACGGAACGCAAGGCCGGCTGGTGGGTCTTGGCGGGAGGCGACGATGGGCCGCTTGCCAGGCTTGGACCCGAGCCACACGACGAGAGATTTGTGACGTTCATTCGCACCAGCCAGGATACGCGCCGGCTGCACACGATCCTGCGCGACCAGCACACCGTGGCCGGAATCGGACGAGGCTACGCCGACGACATCCTCCATCAGGCCGGCCTTTCGCCGTTCACGGCGCTCGCGTCGCTCGACGGCAATGCTCGTGAGCGGTTGATCGAGGCCATCGGCACCGTCCTCGCTGAGGGCTTGGCGGTGGAGCGGCGGCGCCGCGGCGGGCTGCCGACCAAGCTCGGAGAACATTGGATCGTCCACGGCCGGGCCGGGCAACCTTGCCCCCGCTGCGGCGCCTCCCTGGCGCGTGTCTCCTACGAGTCCTACGAGGTCGCCTACTGCCCGGCATGTCAGACCGAGGGCCGCGTCCTCAAGGACCGCCGACTGTCGCGACTCCTGAAATAGCCGAGGCGGCTTCCGGTCTCCTCGGGCAACGGCGATGTGAAACGAACCGCGGGGGGACGGGTACAACTTCACGTACATCACGAAGAACAAGGATCGATCATGGCGCGCTTGCAGCCCAAGCCCCTCACCCTCATCCTCGCGGGCGGCCCCGGCACTCGTCTCGACGTCCTGACCGACCCCCGAGCGAAGCCCGCCATGCCGTACGCGGGGGTGTACCGTCTCATCGACTTCCCGCTCAGCAACTGCCTGCACAGCGGTCTGTCCGACGTCTGGGTGATCGAGCAGTATCGTCCGCTCTCTTTGAGCGACCACCTGGCCAACGGCCGCCCTTGGGACCTCGACCGCACCTACGGTGGGCTGATCACCCTCCACCCCTTCCTCCATGCCGAGGGGGGAGGCTTCCACCGCGGCACCGCCGATGCCGTCCACCAGAATGCCGGCTTCATCCGAGAGTTCGCACCCGACGTCGTCCTCGTCATGAGCTCCGACCATGTGTACAAGCTCGACTACCGCGAAGTCATCGACCATCACCTCGAGACGAGTGCGGACGTCACGATGGTGACGACAAGGGTGCAGCTCTCCGACGCCGCCCGCTTCGGAGTTGTCGAGACGGACGGAAGCGGGCGCATCGTGTCGTACGTCCGCAAGCCCGAGGAGCCGAGCTCCGATCTGGTCACGATCGAGGTTTTCGTATTCCGGCCGACCGCCGTCCTCGACACGCTCGAGGAGCTCGCGGAGAAGCGCGATGCCAACGCCGACGAAGGAGCCCTCGAGGATCTCGGCGACGACCTGCTGCCGCAACTCGTGAACTCGGGGGTCGCGGTGGAGTTCCGGTTGCCCGGCTACTGGCGTGACGTCGGAACGATCGCCAGCTACTGGGTCGGTCACCAGGACCTGCTGTTCAACGAGCAGGCATTGGACCTCAACGACCCGTCGTGGCCCATCCACACGCTGGGACAGACGCGGCCGCCCGCGCACATCTTCGACAGCGCCAAGGTCCGCAACAGCTTCGTGTCGCCCGGCTGTTCGGTGCGGGGCACCGTCGAGCGCAGCGTCCTGGGCCCCGACGTCATCATCCATGAGGGCGGGATGGTGCTGGACTCTGTCGTGCTCGGCTCGGTAACCATCGAGCCGGGTGCGATCGTCGAGACGGCCATCGTCGACACCGACGTCCACATCAGCGAACGCGCGAGGGTGGGGACCAGCCACGATCGCGATCGCGTGCCGACCGACGAGGAGATCACCATCGTCGGCATGGGCGCCAGCATCGAACCCGACACGTCGCTGCCAGCGGGAACACGCGTGGATGCGAAGATGTGACGAGCACGGTAGAGGGTGGGCCGTTGCGGTCAGCGCCGATGGTTAGGTGAAGCGTCTGCGGAGCCGGGATGAACCGCCTCGACCTGCAGGCGGACGAACTCCCCCGCCGGATCGAAGCCCTGCCATACCCGCTCGGTCACCTCGTCGAGGAAGCGCGCCTGCAGGCTTTCAGGTAACAAGCTGAGGATGGGGTGGGCGACACTCATCAGCCACGCCTTCATCTGCCCGGCGTCCTCCCAGCCGGAACGGGACGGGACCAGCCCGAGCTCTTGGACCAGCATCCCTGCGTCCACCAGAGCGGCCATCCATTCCGAGGGGTCCCCCATCCGCCATGGGGGCCGCATTCCGCGTGGCCGGTAAGCGGCGTAGGGGGCACGGCCAAGGGTTCGCATCATCTCGGTGATACTGCGCCACTGGTTGCCGGCTCCGCCCAGCCGTATCGCCATGCGACCGCCGGGCGCGAGCACGCGGGCGATCTCGTGGACGGCGGCGTAGTGATCGGAAACCCAGTGCAGGGCGGCATTGGATAACACCGCGTCGAAGGTTCCATCCGCGAACGGCAACGCCACGGCGTCTCCGACCACCGTCGTGACACCTTTCTCGCTAGCCGACCTCGCCATGACGAGCGAACGATCCAGGCCGACGGCCGAGGCGCCAGCGGAGCTGATCATGACGGTCACGCGCCCATCACCGCACCCGATGTCGAGGACACGCTCCCCCGCGCGAGGTTGCAGGCGTCGCAGGAGCTCCTCCGCCTCACTGGTCTGAAAGCCGGACGCGGCCGCGTAGACCGCGGCGTCCCAGGTGTCGCCTTGCACGCCGCGAACCTACCAAGGGTGGCGGCAGCGCGTTCGACGCGCCTCAGGGAGACTGGAGGCTAATTCCGTCTCCGCGCATCGGCTCGCAGTAGGGACTCCGCGGCGTGGTAGCCGCACATCCCATGCACTCCCCCGCCGGGAGGCGTGGAGGCCGAGCAGAGGTAAAGGTCGGGGGGGCTGGTCGTGTGGATTCGGTAGGGGTCGAAGCTGAGCTTCGGTCGGGCGAACAACTGCATACCCCCGTTCGCTCCCCCGCCGATGTCACCACCGACGTTGTTCGGGTTGTAGGCCTCGAGGTCTGCGGTGTTGATGCGGGATCGGGCCAGGACAAGGTCGCGGAAACCGGGCGCAAAGCGCTCGATCTGAGCTTCGATCCGGTCGGTCATGTCGACGGTCGAACCGTTGGGGACGTGGCAGTAGGCCCACAACGTATGTTGACCTACTGGCGCCCGACTCGGGTCGAAACGGGTGTGCTGCGCGACCAGCACGTACGGCCGCTCCGGATGCTCGCCCTCTGAAACAGCGCGTTCAGAGGCGGCGATCTCCTCGAGGGTCCCCCCGAGGTGGAGTGTCCCCGCCCGTTCCGCTCCCTCCCCTCTCCACGGGACCGGCCCGGCAAGGGCATAGTCGAGCTTGAACACGCCGGGTCCGTAGCGGAAGCTTGCGAGCCGCCGGCCTTCCCTGCTTGCTATGTGCTCCCCGGCAACGGCGAGCAACTGACGCGGAGTGACGTCGAACAGCACTGCTGCCGCGGGAGGCAGGTCCGCGAAGGAATGTACCGGGGAGCCGGTCACGATCTCGCCGCCGAGGTGACGCAGATACGACGCCAGCGCGTCAGCGAGCGCCTGCGACCCGCCTCGGGCCACCGGCCAGCCGACCGTGTGGCCGGTCACGGCGATGACGAGCCCAAAGCCGGCGGTCATCGGCTGGTCCAGGGGCAGGAAGGAATGCGCCGCAGCTCCGGCAAACATCGCCCGTGCCCGCGGCCCCGAGAAGCGCAGCCGGGCGAGCGTCGAGGCGGGCAGAAGCGCTGACAAGCCGAAGCGAGCCGTGATGATGGGACGTTGCGGTAGCCGCCAGAAGGGGCCGAGGAACTGGTCTCTGATCGCATGCCATCCTCGGGCCAGCGGGGCGAAGAGGCGTCGCCACGCGACGGCATCCTCCCGGTCGAGGTGCTCGCCGGTAGTTTCGATGGAACGTTCGAGGACTACCGCCGGACCGTCGTCGAGTGGGTGTGCCAGTGGGGCTTGTGGATGGACCCACTCGAGGCCGTGCTCCGCCAGCGGCAGCGAGGATAGGTAGGGCGACCCGGCCGCCAGCGGATGCACCGCAGAGCAGACGTCATGAATGAAGCCGGGCAAGGTCAACTCGGCGGACCGTGCTCCCCCTCCGACCACGTCGGCCGCTTCGAGGAGGAGCACGGCACGCTCGGCCTGGGCCAGGCGAATCGCGGCGGCGAGCCCGTTCGGACCCGCCCCGACCACGACGACGTCGTAGCTGTCAGGCATCGGCACGGCCCTGGGGGAAGGCGGCTGGCAGGTCGATGATGGCGTCCTGGGCAGCCGCGGTGATCGGGATCGGGCTGTCTTGGAGCGAAGCGACTATGGCGTCGATCTCCGCGTCGGTACGGGGTGGGTCGTGGTGGAACAGCAACAGCATCCTTACGCCACACAGCGCGGCCAGTCCCACGGCGTAGTCGATCGTCGAGTGGCCGAAGTGAGCACGAGCCGGGAATTCCTCGGCCGTGTACTGAGCGTCGTGTATGAGCAGGTCGACACCCTCGGCGAGGAGGCGAGCCGCCTCATGGTATTCACCGAAGCCCCCCGGCCCGGGTCCGAGCGTGTAGGGGTGATGATCGGAGAGGTAGGCGATCGAGGCGGAGCCGTCGGAGACCCGGTAGCCAAAGGTGCGGCCCCCTTTGTGGGGAATCTCGCGGGCTTGGATGTGGAAGCCCTCGAGCAGCTGCGCACCCTCTTCGAGGCCGTTGAAGCGCCAGTCGCCGCGCAGCTCCGAGGGACGGATCGGAAAATGCGGCGGCGACATGCCGCGGGCGAGAACCTCCTCGGGGTCACCCCCCTGTGCGGGCAGGAAGACGTTGACCGCGGAACCGTAGTCGTCTCCGGCCCGGAAGAAGGGCAAGCCGTGGGTGTGATCCCAGTGGAGATGACCCAGCAGAATGCTGCCTCGGAAGGGGCCCCCCTCCAGCAGGCTCCACACCCGGCGAAGTCCGGTTCCGGCGTCTATGACGAGCCGGGGCACCTCCCCATCGTGGGCGACGGCGATGCAGGAGGTATGACCGCCGTAGCGGACGAACTCAGGTCCGGGAGCGGGTGTCGACCCTCGGGTGCCACACAGGTGGAGGCGCACTCGGCCTAACGTCCCTCCTGCCCGGGTGTCGACCCTCCCGGCTCGCGGCGATGGCCGCGAGCGACCTCCCTGAGGGCGTCCTCGTCGAGCTGATCCGGGGAAGTGACCGCGACACGGCAGCGCGTCACCGCCCGTAGCGTAGCGGTCCGCGATCCACCCTCGAGAGCGGCCCGTTCCCCCACGATGGCGCCCGGGCCGACCTCGGTCACCGGTTCGCCGTCCACCTCCACCACGAGGATGCCGTCGAGCAGCAGGTAGATGTCCTCGCCTCGTTCGCCCTGCTCAACGAGGGTATGGCCCGCCTTCAGCTTGCGGATGCGGGGCTTGCCGCCCATGATGATGACCGACAGCTGTCGCTCGAGTTCGCTCTCGACCTCGGCGACAAGGGCGGGCGCATCGTGTTCTCCCCATGGGCTGTGGTCGCCGAACGAGTCAAGCGACCAGGCCTTGAAGTCGATGAGGCCACTCTTCTTCAGAAGCCGGCCTTCGCCGTCGTAGACCCAGTGACGCGGGAATGGGCTCGCCCCGACGAGCTCGCACTCGGTTCGTCCGTCGACATGGAGGGTGAGAGCAAGGGTCGTCCAGGCCGTCGGGGCCACGATCTGCATGAAAGGAGGTCGGTTGACCCGCCGAGGCATGGGTGCGCCGGTGCGTCCCCCAGCTGTCTGAGTGAATTGCACCCATCCGTCGCCGACCTTCGGCTCGGGCCGGAGGTCGGGGTAGGCGACCGCCGCCATGGTCAACGACCTCGGGCCCAGGCGGATGGTCGTCGAGCCGATGTGCCCGCCCCCGGCGGGTGCGTAATCGACGACGCGGCCGTCGTCCACCTCGATCCACGCCCGCAGCTCGTTCGCGAATCGGAAGCGGTCCGCGCTTCGCAACTCCTCGAGAGCCTCGTGATCTTCGAGTGCGTCGGGTGGCGGAGGGTCATAGTGTGACACGCCTACCTGGAACGGCAGCTTCATCGCTCCTGTCACCGCCTCCGAGGGGATCCAGGACACGGAGGTGACTGACGACTCGATTCGCATGAGAGCCTCCAACTCGCGACGTGCGTGACAGTCTCGCGCCTCATGTCAAGGCTGGTCGAGGATGAGAG
>JALZEO010000339.1 GCA_030862025.1 Actinomycetota bacterium
GTCCGTCTCCGTGCGCCACATCGCCTGATTTCAGGCGCATGTCCTTGGACGGCCACGGTAGGCACAGTGTGCAAGGCGCCCCGCCAGTAGCGACCTCTCAGCGAACAACACCAGGACCATCGTGACCAAGAAGACCTTCCGTGATCTCGGGATCGCCCAACCCCTCCTTGCCGCCCTCGAGGAACAGTCCATCACCGATCCCTTCCCCATCCAAGAACTGACGATCCCGCTCGCCCTGGCCGGCACCGACCTCATCGGCCAGGCCCGCACTGGCACCGGCAAGACACTGGCGTTCGGGCTCCCGCTGCTCCAGCGGGTCGACGTCGCGGGTGACGGCGTGCAGGCGCTCGTCGTCACACCCACTCGGGAGCTGTGTCTCCAGGTGACCGCCGACCTCGCGGAGGCGGGTGCAAAAGCTGGTACACGGGTGGGGGCCTTCTACGGCGGCGTCCCACTCGAGCCCCAGCAGCACGCGCTCCGCAGCGGATTAGTCGACGTCATCGTCGGCACTCCGGGACGCCTCCTCGATCATGTACGGCGCGGCACCCTGGACCTTTCGGGCGTGCGGATGCTTGTCCTCGACGAGGCTGACGAGATGCTCGACATGGGTTTCCTGCCCGACGTCGAGCAGCTGATCCACCAGTGCGCCGATCGCCGTCAGACGCTGCTCTTCTCCGCCACGATGGCTCCAGAGGTCGTGGCACTCGCCCGCCGCTACCTATCGCATCCGACCTTCATCCGGGCCGACGCCGACGAGCAGCAGGTCGCACCCGACACCGAGCAGCACTTCTTTCTCGTGCACCGGCTCGACAAGCCACGCGTGCTCGCTCGCGTCCTCCAGTCACCACAGGTGGGACTGGCCGCCGTATTCGTCCGCACCAAGCGCATGGCTGACCGGCTCGTCGAGGAACTCCGGGATCTTGCTGTCAACGCCACCGCCATTCATGGCGATCTGCGCCAGGCACGGCGCGAGCGCAACCTCGACCGCTTTCGCGCTGGCAGGTCAGAAGTCCTCATTGCCACCGAGGTTGCAGCGCGTGGGCTGGACATCGAGGGGGTCACCCACGTGTTCAACTACGACTGTCCCGACGATGAACGGATGTACCTCCATCGCATCGGCCGCACGGGACGAGCCGGTGCAGCAGGTGTCGCTGTCACCTTCGCCACCTTCAACGAGGTCGATCGTCTCAATGTCATCCGCAAGGCCCTCGGGGTCGCCGACGAGCCACTCCAGGAGGTCTTCTCGACCTCACAGCTGCTGACGGAGCGCTTCGGCCTGCCGGCCGAGACTCCCTGGGGCCGCTTCCGAGGCGACCGTGAGGAGGACACGAGCGATGCGGCGTCGCCTGCCCCCATGGATGCCCGGGACCGGGTGGAAGAGGTAACGCCCCCTCCTGCGGTCGAGGCGCCTCCGCCCCGCGCCCGTACCAGGGTCCGCACCCGCACCGGGGCGGCCGATCGTCCCGACCCGAGCGAGCCCGTGGCACCGCGCCGGGTCCATCGCAGCCGTACGTCGCAACGGTCAGACGATGCGGCTGGGCGCACCGTCGATGCTGATGAAAGCCTCGGACAGTCTGATGGGGCGAACTCGAAACAGACCGGGCATCGCGGGACTCGAGGTAAGCGGGGGACGGACCAGGCAGTCGCTCGACAGGGCTCGACCCGGGAAGATGGCGACGGGCGGCCACCATCCCTCGGTGCGGAGTCCAGCGCCCCTGGACAGACTGCCCGCGGCGGGGGGCGTCCGACCCTCGCCAGGCGAGTCCGAGTCGAGCACCTGCCGTGAGCCGGGACGGATGCCTGACCAGCCGGACGGAGCCTGAGCCACCCCCGGACGGCGACTGAGACCGTGAATCAGGACGGCCCAGGGCGGAACGGCCAGGGAAGGCCAGGCCCGAGACGCACCTGCAGCCAGGTGCGACGCTGGCAGGCGGGACACTGGGCCCGCAACGTCCTTCTCCAGGGGTTCACCAGCCGCGGTGGCCGCAGCAGGCGAAGCAGCTGGGACGCCGTGAGACCGCGCTCGACCTCACAGCGCGGGCAGCTCACGGTCAGCAGCGGAGTGGGGTGGGCCTCGGGATCGACCGAGTAGAGCGCCCTCTTGCCCAACACATCGCCGGGGCGAGGCCGCATCGGGTCGGGGGGGACGACGCGATCGAAGTTCCCTGCACCCCCGGCGCTGCCCGATTCTCTACCGTGGGGGTGTGACGCCACGCCATCCGAGCCTGACCGGTGATCAGACACGGCGATCCTGCTCGTCCCAATCTGCCAGCACAGCTCGTCCAGATTCCTCTCGGTCTGTAGCTCCCATCAGGAGGGTCAACTCGTCCCGGGACCAGCCGGCCTCGTCGAGCAGGGCGTCCTCGACCGGGAGGTCG
>JALZEO010000349.1 GCA_030862025.1 Actinomycetota bacterium
TCTGCCGGAAACCCGGCTGCGGCGCCTCGTGGCCGACCTGTCAGCGGAGGACAGGCGCCGGGTTGTGGCGGCCTACGTCGGTGAACGCGGAAACCGTCGTCAGCGGCCTGGGCGCGCTTTCGAGCGGGTCTGGTACCACTTTGACGTGCTCGGCGACTACGGGGCCTTCCGCGACCTCCAGCGCCACCGCATGCTCACCATACAGTGGCAGGACCTCACGACCCGACACGGCTACCTCACGCCGACGGAGGTCTCGGACGCAGGTGTCAACGCAGACTGGGATGAGGCGCTCGCCCGTTCGGCTGAGCTCTACGAGCGGCTCCTGCCTGACCATCCGATGCAGGCGCAGTATGCGGTCTGCTTCGCCTACCGCGTCCGCTACGAGTTGCAGTTGAACGCCCGCTCCGCGATGCACATGTTCGAGCTGCGGTCGAGCCCCCAGGGGCACCCGACGTATCGGCGGGTCGTGCAGCGCATGCACGAGCTCGTCCGAGAGCAGGCCGGTCACCGCCTTATCGCCGACTCCATGTCCTTTGTCAATCACGGGGCCAGCGAACTCGAGCGACTGCCCGCGGAGCGACGGGCCGAGGCGCGTAGCGCCGCAATCCGGCACGGCACGACAGCGGCTTCGTGACCGGGCCTCGTGCCGCCTAGGAGTGCTGCGCGAGCTCGTGGTTTCGGCCCTCGGGAAGCCAGGTCCCGTCTCCGGCTGGCGTGCGTGATCCGTAGGCGCCTTCGGGCCCAGCTCGGGATCCCCTTCGTCGAGTCAGAGGGACCGCTTTCGGCACTCGTCCCTTAGGATGGGGCCGGTCGCTCAGCGAGGAGCACTATGCCGCTGCACTCTCCCCTGCTCGGGCGTGTCGTAACTGCGATGGCGACACCTTTCCACCGCAACGGGACGCTTGACCTCGATGGCGCCGGCCGGCTTTCGAGCCATCTCGTCGAACACGGCACCGACACCATCCTCGTGTGCGGAACAACGGGCGAGAGCCCGACTCTCGAGGCGAACGAACAGCTCGAACTGCTCGCCGCGGTGCGCAGCGTGTGCGGAGACCGGGCGAAGCTGCTGGTAGGCACCGGTTCGAATGATACGGCGAAGGCTTGCCGGATGACCGAAAGGGCAACGGAGGGTGGCGCGGACGCCGTGCTCGTTGTCACGCCCTACTACAACAAGCCCAATCAGAAGGGTCTGCGAGAGCACTTCCGGGCCGTGGCTGCCAGCACCGACCTACCAGTCCTGCTGTACGACATACCCGGCCGTACTGCTCGGGAGATCTCCGTCGGCACGCTGCTCGACCTGGCCCAGGTCTCGAACATCGTCGGTGTGAAGGACTCGGCCGGCGATCTCGCGAAGACGGCCGAGCTCCTCGCCCAGGCGCCTCACGATTTCGTGGTCTACTGCGGCGCTGACGAGCTGAACCTGCCGATGCTCGCACTCGGTGCTGCCGGTTTCGTGAGCGTGGCCGCGCACGTCGCAGGTCCCGAACTGGCCGACATGGCCCGCTCCTTCGAGGGCGACCCGGTGAAGGCGCGCGAGATCCACCTTCGGCTCCTGCCGCTCTTCCGAGCGCTGTTCCTCGAGCCGAGTCCGGCCCCCCTCAAGGCCATCCTCAACGATCTTGGGCTGCCAGCCGGTCCGGTCCGCCCGCCGCTCGTCGACGCCGGCGGCGAGACGCTGGTGGCGCTGCGCGCCGCTCTCGACCATGCGGGCATCCCCCGCTGAGCGCCGTTCAAGGCGACCCCAACGCAGCCTCGCCCGATCACCGAGTGGCGAGAGCGGTAGCGCCAGGACAGGAGGTTGTCGTGCCAAGCTCCCCTGTGCTCGTGTCCTTCTTTGGTGGCCTGGGCGAGATTGGGCGCAACATGGCTGCCATCGAAGTCGATGGCAAGATCGCCGTGGTGGATGTCGGCGTGACCTTCCCGAGCGACGACCATCCCGGCGTCGACCTCATCCTGCCCGACTGGGCTGAGCTGCGGACGCGCGCTGACCAGGTCGTCAACGTCTTCCTCACCCACGGCCACGAGGACCACATTGGCGCCCTGCCCTACTTTCTCGCCGACTTCCCGCACGCGACCGTCTACGGGACCCGTCTGACACTCGCCTTCGTACGTGCGAAGCTCGAGGAGTGGCCCGAGTTCACTGAGGTGAAGCTCGTCGAGGTCGCCGGCGGTGACGTCGTACGGGATGGGCCCTTTCGGGTGGAAATCATTCAGATGGCACATTCCATCCCCGACTGCTGCGCGCTCGCCTTCCGTACCCCGCACGGTCTGGTCCTCCATACCGGCGATTTCAAGCTCGACCAGACACCTATCGACGGTCGGGTCACCGATTTGGCCCGCCTCTCGCGGCTGGGGGACGAAGGCGTGACGCTCCTGCTCGCGGACTCCACGAACGCCGACCAGCCCGGCCACATCCCCACCGAGCGCAACGTCGGTCCCGCTTTGCAGGCCGCGTTTGAGGGAGTCGAGGGACTCATCGTCGTGGCCTCGTTCGCCTCCCACGTTCATCGTGTTCAACAGGTGCTCGACGCCGCGAAGGCTGTTGGGCGCCGGCCGGTGTTCGTGGGACGCTCGATGCTCAGGAACATGGCCCTCGCGTCCGAGCTCGGTGAGCTCGACTATGACCGTTCCGCTGAAGTCGCCCTCGACGATGTTGGCCGTCACGACCGGTCCAGGCTCGTCATTATCTGTACGGGAAGTCAGGGTGAGCCGTACTCGGCGCTGTCGCTCATGGCCTCAGGAGAGCACAAGCAGCTCGAAGTGGGAGCAGGCGACGTCATCGTCCTCGCGTCGAGTCTCATCCCGGGTAACGAGCGAGCCGTGTTCCGCTCGATCAACGGTCTCGTACGGCGCGGTGCCCGCGTCGTCCACCAGGGCATAGCGCCAGTCCACGTTTCGGGCCATGCGGCCCGCGAGGACCTCCTGCTGTTCCACAACCTGGTTCAGCCACGCTACGTGGTCCCCGTCCACGGGGAGTACCGGCACCTCGCGGCCCACCGCGACATCGCGGTCGCCTCCGGCTGTCAGGCCGAGGACGTCCTCCTGTGTGAAGACGGGGACACGGTGATCGTCGAGGACGGCCGAGTACGGCGCGGCGAGGGGATCCTCGCCGGACAGGTGTTCATCGACGGCCTGCTCGCCGACGTCGGACCCGCTGTCCTCCGGGACCGTCGTCGTCTGGGCGAGGAGGGCATCTGCATCTGCCTCCTGGCCATCGACCCGCATCGGGGCGGCCTAGTGGGGGAACCGACGGTCATCCAGAAGGGCGTCGTCTACGGTGAAGCAGAGGAATCGATCCTGGAGGGCGCCCACAAGGCTGTCCTCGCCGAGCTCGGCGGACCGGCTGCGAAGAAGTTGCACGATCCCACGGCCATCCAACGACATGCGGTGCAGGCACTCGGGACGTACTGGCGCGGTCAGACCGGACGGCGACCGATCATCATCCCGCTCGTCGTCGGGGTGTGACGGTTACCGCGAGGGGTGAGCAGGCTGCACCATGCCGTTCGTGCCGTCCACCTGGACCATCTGGCCATCCCGCAGGCGACTGGTGCCGTCGCCGGTAGCCATGACCGCAGGTATGGAGTATTCGCGGGCGACGATGGCCGCGTGCGACCCTGCACTTCCGCTGTCAACTACCACTCCAGCGGCCCGTTGGAAGAGTGGAGTCCAGGCGGGGTTCGTGTAGGGCGCGACCAGCACCTCGCCGCGGCGAAGCTTCCCGAACTCGCGGTCGTGGAGGATGACGCGTACGGGTCCTTCCGCCAGGCCAGGGCTACCCGGGAGGCCCCGCACCACCACCGGGCCGTCCTCGAACTCCTGTCGACGGTTCAGAACGGGCTCGTGCAGGGGCGTGCCCTCCAGCGCGGACCGCCGTTCCTTGCGTAGCTGTACGAGCGCCCGCAACTCGCTCGAGGGTTGGGAGCGACTTGGCCACACCCCTTCGATCTCGCTTCGCTTCAGGTGGAGGACGTCGTCGGCGGAGGCGAGTAGGCCGGCCTTGCTCAGGCGTCGTCCGTACTCGAGCAGGGTCCGGCGCACGACCGGCAGCGGCATGGTCGCGTAGAAGTGCGTATCTTCGCGGATTTGCCACAAGAGACGCGCCTGGGTCAGCAGTGTGACGAATGCCGCGCGCAGGGGTCGAGGTCGCAGCAGTGGGTGCGCCAGGAGGTCGTCCCACGCAACCGGCTGCGCGGGGGGCGGCGGCGGCGCGGTCGAAAGCCCCTTGACGATCCCGAGCACCACCTCCGGGGCGTCCTTCCACGTGGGTTGGGAGGCCAGCAGAACCGCGCTTTCGCGGTGGCCGTAGCGATCGAGGAAGGCATCTATCTCAGCCAGGAAGACGCGGCCGGAAGGCTGCGTCTCAAGCGCCGCCCACAGCTCCGCCGCCTCGTGCGCAGCGAAGAGGTTGCGCAGCGTGGGATCGTCCCGCACGCGTGATGCCAACGCCTCGAGTGCGCGGTTCGTGTCCAGGGTCTTTGTCTCGGCCCCCGACAACAGGGCCATGAAGCGATCCGGACGTCCCAGCACCGTCAGGGCGAGACGTAGAAGGCCGGCAGCCAGCGCCGCTCGAGGCAAGTAGCGACATCGCACGTGCCCGATGACGGCTGGGATGGAGAGCGCCTCGTCCAGTG
>JALZEO010000350.1 GCA_030862025.1 Actinomycetota bacterium
ACCAGCTCCTGGAGTTCGGCTTCGACCTCGTCCACCCCGGCGACGTCGTCGAAAGTCGTCTTGAGATCAGTCCGGTCGTAGAGCTTCGCCTTGTTCTTGCCGAGCGACAGCGGCCCGCCCTGGCCCCCTAGCTGCTGGCGCAGACGGCGATAGATGAAGAAGTAATAAAGGAGTGCAATGAGCCCGAAGGGCAGGATCCAGCCGAACAAGAGGTTCGCCCACGGGCTGGGCTGCGAACCCGAAAGCGAGACATCCTGTTCCCGCAGTTCGTCCACGAGATCGTTGACCTCGTAGTTCGGAGGGATCGTCGAGGTGAACTCGGTGGTCTCCTCCTCCTCGCCCTCTCCGGTTGTATAAGTGCCGGCGACCGAGCCCTCGGAGATGTCGGCCTCCGTGACGCGGCCCTCATCGACGAGATCAAGGAAGCGGGAGAACGGGATCGAGGTCGGACCGGGGAAGAGTGTGGTCTGGGCGACGAAGAAGACGAGGAGCGCAAGCGCTATCCAGGTCAGGGTCGTACGTCTCTGTTGGGGGTCGAAGGGCCCCGATTCCCCGTCGCGCGGCGGCATAGCCTTGCCCGGCCCCGGGGCCCGGCGACCCTTCTTCTGCTCCTGAGCCACCAAAGCAGCCTACCCACGGTTTAGCGTCGGACCCGTCGTGATCCGGTCCGTACTCCTCGTCGACGGCGACCTCCTCGCGCTCGGCCGCGTGGAGGCGGCAACGCGCGCGAGCGGAGCGACGCTGCGCACCTGTGGGGTTGGCGAGGTCGCGCAGAGCCTCGCCGCACAACCGGCCGACCTCGTGCTGATAGATCTCGACCGCGCCGGCCCCGCCGGCCTGGACGCGCTGGGAGCAATCGGTTCACCGAACCCCCCTGTAATCGCCTTCTACTCGCACGTGGACGAGAACCTGAAGGCCGCTGCGCATGCCGCGGGAGTGGAAGCGTGGCCGCGCGGCCGTCTGTGGAGGTCGCTCGAGCGCCTGCTCAGCGAATAGGCGGAGTGCTCTCCTGGCGGGCGGCCAGCTCCTGATCGCTGCGCCCCAGCTCGTCCGTGACGAAAGCAGCAAGGTCCTTGGCTTCGGACTCGGGGATCGACATCACGCAGCGCGCCTCGTTGCCTACCCAGAAGCTGAAGCGGACGTGACGGCCCGGGATCTTGACCGTGCCCTCGTCGCTGCGGAAGACCTGCTCTTTCAGGTAGCAGGTCACGCGCAGGAACGCCCCCTCGGGGTCGTCCTCACCGACCTTTATCCCGGGGAAGTAACGGATCGCCTTGGCGCGCTCGCCCTCGGCAAGAAGGTGCGAGGGAAGCCCCGCTCCGCACCTCACGCAATAGAGGTGGTGGCTCGGCTGGGACAACCGGCACTGGGGGCAGAAGATGTCGTGCATGGCTTCACCTCGCCTCGGAACCGATAACCAAGACTAGCCCGTTTTGTCCTCGCGATCGTCGAGACGATCGCTGTTCTTGTCCTCGCGGCCAATTGGTACCTCGCCCAAGCGAGTCGAGACGATCGCTGTTCTTGTCCTCGCAATCGTCGAGACGATCGGAGGAGACCTAATCCAAGGCCCGCGCGAGAGTGGCGAGGTCTTCGACGAACGCCTTCATCTCGAGCTTGCGACTCTCGTCGTCTCCCGCCCGCAGAATCGAGGATGGGTGGACCGTCGCCATCACGACCTCCGCCAGCGGTGAGTCGACGAGCTCGCCGCGCCGCTGCGTGACCTTGAAGTCCCTGCCGAGCAGGCCCTGTGCTGCGGTCGCCCCGAGGCAGACGACCGCGCGCGGCTTGACGGTGGCGATCTCGGCCTCGAGCCACGGCCTGCAGGCGTTGATCTCGGTCATGCCGGGTTTCTTGTGGATGCGTCGTTTGCCCCGCGCGACCCACTTGAAGTGCTTCACGATGTTGGTGACGTAGGCGCGCGAGCGATCGATCCCCGCCTCCTCGAGAGCATCGTCGAGCAGACGGCCGGCCGGACCGACGAAAGGACGGCCGGCAAGGTCCTCCTTGTCGCCCGGCTGCTCGCCGACGAGCATGATCTCGGAGCGGCGAGCCCCCTCGCCGAAGACGGTCTGGGTGCCGGTCTTCCACAGCGGGCAGGCCCGGCAGTCCGCGGCCGCGGCGCGCAGCTCGGGGAGATCGCCGTCCTGAGGGACGAGGGGGGCGGCGGTCTCGGTCTGTCTCGCCATGCTTACGACATACCCGCTGGGACCAATCGAAACGTGCTGCCGGTGACTACGGGCCGGCCCGGACCTCCTCTAGCGCACGCGCTCCCAGATGAAGATCATGTTGCCGGCCTCGGACACGACGTGCGCGAGGCGCCACCCCTCCGCGTAGCGGTCGTTGAGCCTGCGTTCGAGGGCGCCCATGTTCACGTCGCCCTTATTGACCTCGGTCTCGTAGTGCTCTCCCTTTCCTCGCTCCTTTCCTCTGCGGACGCGGCGACCCTAGCAAGCCGCAGGACGCGG
>JALZEO010000357.1 GCA_030862025.1 Actinomycetota bacterium
GTACGAGCGTGTCCGCCCAGGAGGATGCCTTTGGGGGGAGGGGGTGGCTGGTCACTGCCGGCTAGAGCCAAAGGAACAACGGCAGCTAGGACGACGCCCATGACCGTGATCACTGCTGACCACAGCAGTTTTCGTTTCACAGAACTCCTCCTGCCGGTGGGGTCAGGTGGGGTCAGGAGTGTGCCACGTCAAAGTCAAAAGCAGATCTATTTAGCACTGCGGACGTTCTCTGCCGAGGGATGAGAACCCGGCAAAGGCTCGATGAGATCAGCTGCGAACTTGTCCCGGAGAGCAGTTGAGTACACCACCGCCACTCTGGAGCCGGTCTCGGCGTCGAAGCCAGGCCCCGATGCGGAGCGCTGGTCAGAAAAGAGGACCTCACCGGCTCGGGGCGTGAAGGCGCCAGGCAGGTCGTGCTCCCAAGCTGCCAGCCTCACCTCTTTACCGTCACGGGAGGCGTGGTTGGATCTCGCCCGCGCTGCAAGGGGCTTGTCGTCACGATCCCATCGCAGTCTGGCCCGACGCCGACGACGGGCAGTTCTTGCATGCCGAGCGGGTCCTGATACAAGCACCAAAGCGAAGCCCGCGAGGGCGAGCGTGAGCCCGGCAACGATCGCGAGAGAAGGCACCGCTGCGCGACGGGAAGCGGCCGGTTGAACTGCTTCCAGCGGCAGAACGTCCGGGATGGGCGGGCCTTGGGCGTCTCCGGACGCATCTGACAGATCATCGGGAAGCGGTGGCGTCCCACGCATTACCCCGGACGTAAGCCTACCGATCGCCCGGGCCGCCCATACGAGCTTGCCGCTCACGGTCTGGAGCTGCGTGTCAGCGAGAGACGCGTCAACACCACCAACATCTCCGGAGTCGACATCGCCGGAGTCGTTGTCATACTTCTGGATCGGATATACGGCAACTTCAGGGACGGTGCCCTCGCCACCGGCCGCCCCTTCATCGCTAGAACCCTCACTCTCCCCACCGGTGTTGGACGTGCAATCAATGTAGGCGGTTCCGCACTCCTGTTGGGTGTCGGCACCCCCGTTCGCCTGGCAATTGAGCGAGACCGTACCGCAGTTCTGGTTGCCTCCGGCGCCCTTCCCATAGTACTGGCAATTGGCCGAAGCAGTTCCACAGTTCTGGTTGCCGGCAGAGCGATTGCTGTAGTATTGGCAATTGGCGGAAGCGACTCCGCAACTCTGGTTTCCGCCAGAATCGCTGTAGTACTGGCAGGCAGTCGAGGCGACTCCGCAATTTTCGCTATGGGCGAAGGCCGGCTCCGGTCGCGGTACGATTATCGCCGCGACAACATAAATTGCCAGCATTGCCCGCCACAGCCACCGGCCGTGAGTTAAGCATCTCGTTGAGGGTTGACGCAGATGGTCGCACGGCTCGCGGGCGACGAGGTCCGTTTGCCAATCCATGAGGACCTCCATGCTACCTGTAGTTCGTGAGCGGAAGCTATTACCCCGCACGCCACGACCATTCGCGGAAGCTCTTGCGGTGTTTCTCGCTCGAGGATGCGAGGCCCGAGCCATACACCGATCCCGGCGGATCAAGGTCGAAATCCATCATCATCTACGCCCCGGAACCCGACCGTCCCCATGCAAGAACCCGTGCTGAAAGCGCAGGCCCTGCCTCGTAGTGCTCCCCTCGCTGGGCATTATAGGCGGGAGGCGCGACCGGAGGCGCCACGTCCGCCACTGCCGTCGTCTGGAGTTCGAGGGGTCCCTTCTTCCATGCGCCAGTACGTCCCACCCTCGGCCAGCGCGAGCGCGCCTGGTGCGAACGCCGTCCAGTGGGCGCATTCGGCCCAGGTAGCGCGGCGAGCTCACGCGGCGCGGAGTACCCGACGAGGATCGTGCCTGGCTCGCAAGCGAGTTGATGCGACGGGCCGGTCAGGACAGGACCCGCGCGATGTCGTCGAGGTCTAGCTGCACCAAACGTCTTTTCGGACCTGTTAGCCTTTGTCCCTCTGTTGCACAGGGCTCAGCGGGGACGATCAGGCCGCCACCGCACCCGTTCGATCCGGAAGGTTGTGGC
>JALZEO010000002.1 GCA_030862025.1 Actinomycetota bacterium
GAGGAACACGTCCCGCGGCTCCCCCGCGGTGTCGGCGAGCGCCCGGTACAAGTTGGCAGCGAGGAGTTCGTCGCGCCACAGCTCGCGGAAGCGCTGGAGTTGCTCGGGCGATGCTCCGAGCTTGCTCATGCGAACCTGCTCGTCCGGTGCAACCTCAATGGTGCCCTTCCGTATCCTCGCCAGCACGCGGAAAAGATGCGGCTTTCTCCGCGCAGAGATGGGCGAAGTTGTCGAGGCTGCGGCGAAACAGCCAGGTGAGGTAAGGACGCACGAACAGCCGGGCGCCGAACTCACCTACCTTCCCGAGCGGGACCTCGACCTCCTCCCACCAACGGATCCACGTCCCCCGCTGGGTCGCTACGAGCTCGAAGGCCGCCTCGCCGCTGACGACCGACCCCACGTGGCGGACCCTGAGCCGCCGAGGCTCCTCCCACCCAGTTACCTCGAGCACATCCTCGACGGTCATCCCCAGTACGCTCGTCGGGACATGTAGCCGTACGCCGGTCCCCCTGCGGACCGAGCTCGTGACCTCGACCGCGCGCGCATCGACCATCCACGCGGCTTGACGTTCCCAGTCCACGAGCAGGTCCCAGACCTGCTGCTGGGGTGCGCTGACCTCGCGTGCAACTTCGACCCGCACGAGGGCTCCTTTCCCCGTCTCGAGTGGCTGGCCGCGCCTCGTGCATCCCGGCGATCGGCCGAAGCGATTAGGCTGACCCCCCGGACCAGCGGGGCCAGGGTGCCATGCACCCATGTTCCCCGGTCTCGACCTTCCATCCGAGGCCGAGGATGTTCGCAGAGATTGACGGTTGCACCCTCAACTACGCCAGCTATGGCGAGGGTCCTCCGGTTGTCTTCGTCCACGGACTCGGCGGCTGCGCCAACGTGTGGTACGGGGTCATGCAGATCCTCAGAGACCACCACCACGTCATCGCACTGGACCTGCGTGGGCACGGCCGTTCAGACGGCAAGGGGAGGTTCTCCATAGAAGGCTGGGCACACGACGTACGCGGCCTCATCCGTCACCTCGAGTTGCCTGCCGTGACCCTCGTCGGACACTCTCTCGGCAGTCTCGTTGCCCAGCATCTTGCCCAGTCCGAGCCCGACCTCTGCGACGTGCTCGTACTCATCGGTGGAATCTCGTACTACCAACCGCCGGCGGCGGACAGCTATCGGGAACGCGCTGAGATCGTGGAGCGCGACGGCATGGACGCGGTCGTCGCTGACTGGCTCGAGGCGGCCGTGTCGCCGCAGACGCACGCGGCCATGCCCGGCACGATAGGCCTCTTGAAGGAGATGTTCCTGCGCAACGACCCGGTGATGTACGCCAAGTCATGTCGGGCGCTCGCGAAAGCGCCGCATGTGAAGCGCAACGAGATCGGCCAGCCGGCACTCATGATCGTTGGCGCACACGACCGCTCGACCCCACTCGCGATGGCCGAGGAGTTACACCGAGAGATTCCGGTCAGCCGGGTACGGGTGATACCCCACGCCGGCCATTGGCTGCCGGTCGAGAATCCCGGCGCCGTAGCCGCCACCACGCTCGAGTTCCTCATCTGACTTCCTCGGCGATGTTGTCGGAGTGGCCAGCCCTCCGGCGGATGACACGCTCACGCGCCTGTGACACCAGGTCGGGTCCCGCGACCTGATAGAGCTCCTCGTAGGCGGTGACGAGCGCGTCTGTGAAGACATGGACCGAGGCGGGGTGGTAGCCACGCCACGCGACCGGGAAGGACGTGCCGCGGACCTCGTGCGGAGTCGGCATGAGCCAGGAGGGCTCGAGCGGAACGAACGAGCGCACATGCTCCCCGGTGAGGAGGGCGACGAGCGTGACAACGAGCCCGACGAGGCAGGTGATGCCCACGACGATCCATGCGATCACGGTGAACCCTCCCAGCGGACGGCCAGGCTAGCCTCACAGCACGAGAAGGAGGAGCCCAACGTGGCCGATGCCACCTCGCCCACCGTGACGACAGCCGATGACCGGGTACTGCTCCTGACTCCCCTCTTGGGTTCGGCGGAGAGCAGCACGGGTGCGGTGCTCGAGTTGAGACGCCGTCGCTTCGAC
>JALZEO010000004.1 GCA_030862025.1 Actinomycetota bacterium
GCCGGAGGCAGCTACCGCGGCCTCAGCACTCGGACTGGAGGCGCTGCTCGACCCGACGGGAGGTGGCGGGCTCGACGCCGCCGTCGGTGCCGCCTCCCGCCACTTTGCCGCCACGGCGGCGCTGCTCGTCGTGGCCGCCGATCTTCCTCGGCTCCGGCCGGACGACGTCACAGCCGTGCTCGAGCGTCGGGAGCCGGTGGTCATCGCACCCACGTCGGACGGCGGGACAGCGGCGCTCCTCCGTCGTCCTCCCCGAGCCATCCCGAGCGCCTACGGCCCCGGCTCCGGTGAGCGCCACCGGGCGCTCGCTACAGCCGCCGGACTGGCCGTGGCCACGGTCGACCGTGCTGGTCTGCGCCACGACGTCGACACATGGGATGACTTGCGAGCACTCGTTCACGGTCACGTCGGCGCCGCGACCAGCAACTTTCTGGAACGGATCCGACCCCGTCTCCCACCGTCTGGGCCAGGTGCACGGCTACCGCCAGCCTGACCACGCGTGAAGCGAATGGGAGCGCTAACTCGATCCCGTCCGCTCCTCGAAGGGGACCGTCTCCTCCGAGACGAAGAGCACGTCGTCACGATCCCGCAGACGACCAATCGCCTCCGCGAGCTGTGGTCGGGTGGCGTGCACGGCCAGCTCCATCGCGACCTGCTCGTCACGAAACGGCCGCATCTCGAGGTGATCGACACGGACCCCGAGCTCATGCAGCAGCGACTGCGAGGTGCTCGCCGCCCGAAGGTCTACGACCACGACGGCGATGCGCATGTCGGCTCGGCGGCGACCACCGAGCAGTGAGCCGGCCAGCCAGTCCAAGGGCCACAACGCGAGGACCGTGACCGCGACGAGTGCGAGCCCTGTCATGTAGGCGCCGACGCCGGCGGCGAGCCCGGCGGCTGCCGATCCCCAGAGCGCCGCAGCGGTTGTGAGCCCATGGGGTCTGCCCCCAGCGGCGAAGATAGCGCCACCGCCGAGGAAACCGATGCCGGACACGATCTGGGACGCGACCCGACTCGGATCCCCTGCGGGGAAGGCCTTGAGTCCCGCGTAGGCGAACGCGCCGGCCGCGACGCCGACGACGATGTTCGTCCGCAGCCCGGCCGGCTTCGCACGCAGCTCACGGTCCAGCCCGATTGCTCCGGCGAACCCGGCCGCCGCGATCAGGCGGATGAAGGGCTCCCACTCCAAGGGTTCGTACCCCTTCCAGTCCGGGCGGGGGCGACGCACTGCCGGCGACGTTGTCTCCCGCTCATCTCCTCATCGTCGCCGTCGTGGCACCTGCTCGCCGCGGCGCACCCGACGGCTCGGCCGCGCCGCTACCGGGGCCTGGGGGACCCGCCGGGACCGCCACAGCAGTCCTGCGCCGACCACCATGCCGAAAAAGAAGGCTGCGAGGAGGAGCAGGATGAGCGGGATGCCGCCGACGACCCCCTCCGCCGTGTCGACCGCGATCGACCGCCCGAAGATCCAGTTGAACGTCACCGGCTGACTGTTGGCGAACGCGAAGATGAGAAACAGGATCACGACGACCGCGACGACCGCACGCCCGATTTGCTGCGTCAAGGGTGTTCGTGGCTCGACGGGGGCCTCAGCCGTCGCCGCTGCTGGGACCTCGACCCCGTCCGCCTGGTCGTCGCCCGTTCGCCTCGCTCCCGGCACTCGGTCGTCGGCCACGCGTATCCTCGCTTCCGTCGCTCTCGCCCGACCGAGGCTACTGCGCCCGCCGTCAGCCGAATCGACCGGGTGGTATGGGACCGCCACTACCCTCGCCTCCGACAGGAGATGCAGCATGCCGCAAGGGACGGTGAAAAGCTTCGATCCGATCACGAAGACGGCGGTCGTCCTCGACGATGCGCTGAACGAGCTGCTCGTCGGTCGACAAGCCTTCGCGGCCTCGGGGTTGCGTGAGTTGCGTCTGGGCCAACGGGTGCGCTTCGAGCTGGAGGCGGAAGACAGCAGGAACGTGTCGAACATCGGCATCGTCACCCTGTGACGGCTTCGGGTGCCCTAGACGTCCACGGTCGTCAAGGCCTCGAGCACGTTCGAGCTTCGCATGAGCAGTCCCCGACTCGGCTCCATCCCCTGCTCTTCGGCCCACATCCGAGCCTGCTCGAGCGTGTCACGCAGGCGCTGAGCGGCCTCCGGCGCCGTTGCGCCGTACTCTGCGAGAGACGCCGAGGCAACCTTGTCGGCACCGGCCTCCAGGAGTTCCCGTGTGAGGGTCTCGGGGTCGGGCTCCTCTCGCCAGGCCAGAGCCACCGCGGCGAGGAATTCCGGCGATGCGAAGGTGCCGTCACTCGCGACGATCGCGAGGTGCATGAGCGCCTTCGCCGAGAGTCGGTCTGCATCGGCGACCGCCTCGACAAGAGGCGCGTAATCGCCCAGGTCCTGCGGCTCAAGCAGGGCCGGATGGAGGCGCACGTGCTTGGCCCGCACCGGCACGTTCTGGTGCACCTCGAGGTCTCCAGGTGGGGAGGCCTCGTCGAGCCAGTCCTTCAGTGACCGGCCGACCGCCCAATATGCCGATGGGTCACCACCGCGGGCCGAGCCGGGGACAGCCAGGACCTTGTCCGGGTCGACCGTGAAGCTCACGAGGCCGGGGCCCAGCTCCCGGCTGCGGGAACGGGCATGCTCGAGCGACAGGTAGGCCGATACCCGCCGACCGTGGGCGTATTTTCCCGGCGCTGCCGCGTCCTCGTGTCCTGGCGGACCGAGCCGGCCGCTGAGGTCGGCTCGCGTGCGCAGCCCCTCTTGCTCTATGAGGGGAAGCCGGGCCGGCCTGGTCAGGTGGTAGACGGTGACACGCGACACGACGCACTCCGGCGGATAGGAAAGCTCCTCGAGCCTGACTGCAAGGCGGATGACTGCCTGTCCCGGGACACTGCCCGTCGTACGCTCCACTCGCCACTGCGGCGCAGGCATCCATCGTAGCCGCCTTCCTCGAGTGTCCCTCGCAGCACGGCAGGCAGGCCGCCTGCGGGCGAAGGGGAGCGACACGATCGAACAGGAGTGGGTATGCGGTACGTGGCCCTCGGGGAGAGTGGGCTGAAGGTCAGCGTCCTGTGCTTCGGTTCGTGGCTGACGGTTGCGGGCACGGTGAGCGACGGGGTGATACGCCGCTGTGTCGAGCTCGCCCTGGACGCGGGCGTGAACCTCATCGATACCGCCGACGTCTATCAGTCCGGTGGCGCGGAGCAGGTGCTCGGCGAGTTGCTGGCCGGCCACGAGCGCCGCCATCTCGTCGTCGCAACCAAGGCCTACTTCCCCATGAGCGACGACCCCAACGACCGGGGCCTTTCCCGCAAGCACCTCACCGAGTCGATCGACGCTTCCCTGCGGCGCCTGCGGACCGACTACGTCGACCTCTACCAGTGTCACCGCTATGACGAGGAAACCCCCACCGAGGAGCTGGTGCGGACGATGGGGGACCTCATCGCAGCGGGAAAGGTGCTCTACTGGGGGCTGTCGTACTGGCCCCCCGCGCGCATCGTCGAGGCCTGCCTGCTCGCCGACGCCTTGAGCGTCCCCCGGCCTATCAGCAACCAGCCCCCCTATTCTCTGCTCGAACGCGACATAGAGAGGCGGATACTGCCCATCTGCCGCGAGTACGGCCTCGATCAGATCGTTTTCAGCCCACTCGCCCAGGGGGTGCTGACGGGCAAGTACCGGGCCGGGGACATCCCGTCGGACTCACGGGCGGCGAGCGCTGGCCGTCGTTTCATGGGGAGGCTGCTCGACGAGGACACGCTCGGCAAGGTTGAGCGATTCACCGCCATCGCTGGGGAGGTGGGGGTCACCTCGGCCCAGCTCGCCCTGGCCTGGGTCCTCCATACCGAGGGAGTCGCCGCCGCGATCTTCGGGGCGACTCGTCCCGAGCATGTCGAGGAAAACGTCGCTGCCGCCGAACTGCGGCTCGACCAGGACATGCTCGAGCGCCTCGACGAACTCTTCCCCCCGGAGGAGGGGGCGTGAAAGCGCCATACTCAGACTGATCTTCCTGCCACCGGGCCAGAATGCTGCCCGCCAGGCTGCCCGTCGCGATGGCGCGATCCTGCAGGCGGCGACGTGAGCTCGCCCGGGGCGTGATCCACGTCCTCGAGGTCGATGTCGTCGTGATGGATGCCGAGGACGAACAGAACGGCGTCGAGGTAGGGCACCGAAACGGCGGTATCCGCCGCTTCTCGCACGATCGGTTTGGCGTTGAAGGCTATGCCCAGTCCCGCCCGGGCGAGCATGTCGAGGTCGTTCGCTCCGTCGCCGATCGCGACAACCTGCTCGAGCGGCACCCCTTCGCTGGCGGCAGCCGCGGAGAGGATCTCGGCCTTCCGGGCGCGATCGATGACTCGCCCGACGATCCTCCCGGTGACGCGGCCGTCGACGATCTCGAGTTGGTTCGCGAAGGCGTGATCGATGCCGAGCTCTGCTCCGAGCATGTCGGTGAAGAAGGTGAACCCGCCCGAGATCATGGCGAGGCGGTAACCGAGCCGCTTGAGGGTCCGGACGAACGTCCGGGCGCCCGGCGTAAGGCGGAGCCGGTCCCGGACACGCTGCAGCGTCGCGAGGTCGAGGCCAGCGAGCAGCGCGACCCGCGCCCGGAGCGCGGTCTCGAAGTCCACTTCGCCGGCCATGGCCCGTTCGGTGATGGCCCGGACCGCATCCTGCTGACCAGCCTCGCTGGCCAGCAGGTCGATCGCCTCGTCCTGGATGAGCGTGGAGTCCACGTCCATGACGACGAGCCGCTTCGCCCGCCGCTCGAGACCTTCCCGTTGCACCGCTACGTCGATGCCCTGCTGCGCTGACACGGCGACGAGCCCGGCTCGCAAGGCATCGACATCTCCGCCCGAGACGACCAGTTCGTAACTGACAACGGGGTAGCGGGACATCCGGGTGATGCGGTCGATGTTCGCCCCCGCGGTCGCGATCTCCCGGGCGACGGCAGCGAGAGCGGCGGTCGTGAGGGGGAGACCGATGACCGTCACCGCATGCCGGGGTCGAGGTGAAGGCACACTGGGCTCGACGACTTCGAAGTCGACGCTCAGTCCCCGCTCCCACCCGAGAAAGAGGAGATCCTTCAGCGCCGCGTCTCCGTCGGGCAGTCCGACGAGGAGGTCGAGGGTCAGCCGCTCGCGGGTCGTGACCTGCTCGATGTCGTGAACCTGAGCACCGGCCGCGGTCAGCAGGCTCAACAGTGCAGCGGTGATGCCCGGCTGATCTCGCCCGGATACACGTACGAGGAGGGTGCGAGGCTTGTCCACGGCCTCAGATTACCCGGCCAGCCCTTGGGCTCCGCTCCCGTATCCTCCCGATATGGTGACCTCGAACCCTGCCCTCGACCGTCTCGGCGACTACCCGCTCGCGCCCCTGCAGGAGCTCGCCGAGACCTTGAGAGCCGACGGCGGACCTCTCTACGACTTCTCCATCGGTGACCCCAACGAGCCCACACCCGAATTCATCCGCCGTGCGCTGGTCGATGCGGTCGATCCGGTCAGCCGCTATCCCACCGCGGCAGGTCGGCGGGAGCTGCGGGAAGCGGTCGCGGGCTGGCTGCAGCGCCGGCACGGTGCTTCCGTCGATCCCGACATCAATGTGCTGCCGAGCGCAGGCAGCAAGGAGGCGATCTTTCATCTGCCGCTGGCTGTCGTCGATCCCTACGGCCAGCGACGGCACGTCCTGTGGGGAGATCCCGGCTACCCGGTGTATGAACGCGCCGCGCTGTTCGCAGGCGGGGTCTCCGACCCAGTGACCCTCGCCGCCGAACGAGCGTGGCGACTCGAGCTCGACGCGCTCCCCGCCGAACGGCTCGAACGCGCCTGCATCGCCTGGGTGAACTATCCCCACAACCCCACCGGGGCGGTCGTCGACGTCGAGTACTACCGTCGACAGGTCGAGACGGCCCGTGCCTACGATCTTCTGCTCTGCTCCGACGAGTGCTATCAGGAGATCTGGTTCGACTCGCCGGCGGCCTCGGTGCTCGAGGCGGTCGACGGCGATTTCACCGGGGTTCTCGCGTTCGTGTCGCTGTCGAAACGGTCGGGCATGACCGGCTACCGCTGTGGCGCGATCGTCGGTGACGCCCAGGTCATCCGCCGCCTGAAGCTCCTGCGGCCCAACGTCGGAACAGCCTCTCCGACCTTCGTGCAGGCGGCGGCGGTCGCGGCATGGTCGGACCAGACCCACGTCGAGGCGCGCCGGCGGGTCTTCGGAAAGAAGCGCGCCATCATCCTGCCCTTTCTCGAGCGCAACGGGCTCAAGGTGTCAGGCAGCGCGGCCACCTTCTACGTGTGGTTCCGGGCCCCCGGAGGAGACGAACTCAGCTACGTCGAGGCACTGCTCCGCGAGCGCATCCTCACCTCGGCCGGGCGCGCCTTCGGGCCTGGCGGGGTGGGTTGGGTGAGGTTGGCCCTCGTACCGACGACGGCGGATTGCGCAACCGCGGTGGAGCGCTGGGAGGAAGCCCTCCGGGCGGGCAGGCTCCCGTCGGAGGGCCACGGGGAGAGCAGGGTCGAGGTCAGGTCGTGACAGGGGGGGAGCCGGTGATCGAGGATCTGCGTGACACCGTCCAGCAGGCCTACGCGGCCGGCGGTGACGCCTGGCAGGCACACGAGGTTCGGCAGGCCGTGCAGGACACGGTCGCCCTGCTCGACGAGGGCGAGGTGCGGGTCGCGACGCGCGAGACCGACGGCGAATGGATCGTGCACAACTGGGTGAAGCAGGCGATTCTCCTTTACTTCCGTATGGCCGAGATGCGGGTCATGGAAGTCGGCCCATTCGAGTACCACGACAAGATCCCGCTCAAGCATGGATTCGCTGCAGCCGGCGTCCGGGTCGTGCCCCCGGCGACGGCCCGCTACGGGTCCTTCCTGGAGCGCGGTGTCGTTCTCATGCCCAGCTACGTGAACATCGGCGCCCGGGTCGGAGCGGGCACGATGGTCGATACGTGGGCGACGGTCGGGTCCTGTGCACAGATCGGTCGCGACGTCCACCTCTCGGGGGGAGTGGGGATAGGTGGAGTCCTCGAGCCCGTATCCGCGCGACCGGTCATCGTCGAGGACGGCGCCTTCATCGGGTCCCGCTGCGTCATCGTCGAGGGCTCGCTCATCGGCCGCGATGCCGTCATCGGCGCGAACACCGTGATCACCGCGTCAACCCCGATCATCGACGTCAGCACCTCCCAAGCCGTCACCCACCACGGACGGGTACCAGACCGGGCCGTGGTTGTACCCGGCACGCGGCCGAAGGAGTTCCCGGCCGGAAGCTACGAGCTTCCTTGTGCGCTGGTGGTCGGCGAGCGCACGGAGTCCACGGACCGTAAGACCGCGCTGAACCAGGCGCTGCGGGCCTTCCAGGTACAGGTCTGAGAGAGCCTGGGT
>JALZEO010000010.1 GCA_030862025.1 Actinomycetota bacterium
CCACAGTGGGGATCGGTCTCAACGAACTGCTCGCGCTCTTCGTCGTGGTACTCGTCCTCATCGTCGTTGGTGGACTGGGGACGGGGACATGGCTTCGACTACGGCGTCCGCCGCCATCGCCGCCGACGCCTCCGGCTGGCCCTCGTCAGGCCGAGCCCCGCGCAAGGGACGACAGTCGACTTGAGCCCTGAGGTCAATCTGCTCCGGTGACCACACGCAGCAACGCAGGTGGCTCCGCTTTCCACAGCTGTGGACGACCCTGTGGAGAATAACATCGCTGTTACTCCGCCAGTCGAAGTCTGCTTTCCTAGCGCCACGTGGTCAACAGGATGAAACCTCCAGTCATGAGGGCGAAGCCGGCCAGGAGAAGCCAGTTCGACTCGAACAGGCCCGGCAGGTAGTTGACGAGGACGACGAGAAGCCCGAGCCCGACCAGCGTAAGCCCAGCGATCGGGACCCAGCGCGGACTCGGCTTTGGTTTTACTGGCGGGCCGGCAGCCTGCTGCGGACGGGGACGGGGCCTGCCCTTGCGGCGGTGTCTGCTCCGCGGCACCTTCGGTCCAGATGGCTCGACGATAGGTCGATGCTAGCGGCTGGTCTCACCAGCGGCCGCAACCCCGAGGTGAGGGACAACCAGGAGAGGTCCGTGTCGACTGCTCGTGTCCTGCGCGGCGTGGGCTGGATGCTCATCGGAAGCGGTGCACTCTTACTGCTCTATATCGTCTACCTGCTCGCTTTCACGAATGTCACCACGCAGAGGGCCCAGGGCGACCTGCTCGCCACCTGGCAGGCGCAGGTGGGTGGTTTGCCTGTGGGCGGGTCGGAAGATACTGGCGTTGTCCCGGTCGTGCCCAGGCCCCCGCCTGCAGCACAGCCAGAGGTCGAGCTTGGAAACGCCCATGCCGTTATCTGGTTCCAGCGGCCGGACATGGCTGCGCCCATCGTCCATGATGGGCCCCTACTCGTCGTTGAAGGCGTTGCGGTCGAGCAGCTGAAGCGGGGCCCTGGCCACTATCCCTTGTCGGGGCAAGCCGGCCAACCGGGAAACTTCGCCATAGCGGGCCACCGCACGACCTACGGCGCCCCTTTCCTTCACCTTGACCAGCTCACGCCCGGCGACGAGGTGCACGTCGTCGACCGCCAGGGGCGCGAGTGGACCTATGTGGTCAGGACCAGCCAGATCGTGAGCCCGAATGACGTGTGGGTGCTAGGCGAGGATCCCCTTGGGACCGGTGAGCCGACCATGACCTTGACGACGTGCCATCCGCGCTTCAGCGCGGCGCAGCGGCTGGTCGTGTTTGCTGCGTTACCGCCCAGAGGCGTGCTTTGAGTTCTGGAGAGCGACCGTCGCAGGAGGGGCTGTGGCACGACTCGCGCGTATCGCTGTCGTTGTGATCGTCGTTGCGGCCTCGATCTGGCTGCTGTTCACCACCGTCTTTCCCTGGATCGAGTCCTATATGGAGAACCCCAGCATCGGTACGACCGTGACCGTGGCGGGTAGGTCACCCCCGAAGCAAGCGATGTTCAGCTGACGAAGACCTAAACGTTACGGGCGACGAGGTAAAGGGCGAGATCGCGCAGGACTCTGCGTGCCTCCTCGTTAACGGGAACCGCGTCCAGCTCCCTCAGAGCCTGGTTGAACAGGTCTGCTGTCCAGCGTTGTGTTGCCGCCAGACCGCCCGACGTTTGCATGAGCCCACGTAGTTCGTCGGCATGCTCCGAGGAAAGGTCCGGTTGACCGAACAGGGAGTCGAAACGCGCCCGGGACGGTGGGTCGAGCCGCTCCGCAGTAAGGGCAACGAGCAGCGTGCGCTTGCCCTCCGAGAGGTCTGACGCCGTGGACTTGCCGATTTCCGCCTCGGTTCCGAAGACGCTCAGGACGTCGTCGCGTAGCTGGAACGCCTGCCCAAGCGGCTGACCGACGGTCGCGAGGCTCTCAGCGATCTCGTCACCGTCGTCCGCAAGCGTGGCACCGATCTGGAGCGGCCGCGCTACCGAGTAGCTGCCCGACTTGTAGCGCGCGATCGAGAGCGCGAGCTCGACCGACGTGGCACGACTCCAGGCGGCGTCGACATCAAGGAACTGACCGGCGGTAACCTCTTCGCGCATGGTCGTAAAGACCTGGAACGCGGACAGCAACCGCCGAGGGGCGACCTCAGAGCAGAGAAAGAGCTCGTCGGCGTGTACGAATGCCAGGTCGCCGAGTAGAATCGCGGCAGCCTCGCCGTAGCGGTCGTGACAACCAGGTCCTCGTGGGGACGCGCGGCGCCGGGCAAAGGCGGCGTGCACAGCCGGCTGTCCACGCCGCAGAGATGCCTGGTCTATGACGTCGTCGTGAACCAGTGCGCAGGTATGCAGAAGCTCGAGGGCGAGGGCTGGTCCCATCACTGCTTGCGGGTCGCCGCCTCCCGCGGCCTGGTAGCCCAGGAGGACCAGCAACGGGCGTAGTCGTTTGCCTCCGCGCAGCACGAAGGCGCGGAGTTCATCGGCGAGCGGGGCGAGGTTCGGGTGGAGGCCCACGAATCGGCTCCGCAGGCGGTCGACCTCGCGGATGAGCGCGGTTTCCAGACGTTCGCGCAGGAGCGCCACCTCAGGAGGCAGTTGTGGCATCGCGGCGCTCTTCCTCTCTCGGCGATTCGCAGTATGACGCAGGCACTGCCCATCCAGGTCGGCGCCCTTCGATTCGCGGCCAGAGCGCAGCAACCCGGCCCTAGACTCACGACGATGAGCGAGACACGTGAAGTTGGCGAGGACCGGCTCGACGGCGGGCTCCATGCCGACCGTGCCGCTTCACCTGCCGCAGACGTCCCGACTGCGACCCGAACGGCCGGGAAACTTCGAGCCGACACCTCCGCAATACCGTCCCACCAGAGGGGTCTGCCTCGCCCGTGGCTTGACTCCTATCCCCCCGGCGTACCGCTTGCCTATGACTATCCTCGCGTCCCTCTCACCCGCTTCCTTGATGACGCGGCTCGTGATTTCCCCGACCTCGCTGCGACCTGGTTCGAGAAGGCCACGATCTCCTATTCGAGCTTCCTGGAGCAAGTCGATCGGCTCGCGTCTGCGCTGTCCGATCTCGGCGTCCGGCCCGGCACACCAGTCGGGCTCGTGCTGCCGAACCTGCCGGCAGCTTCGATCACGCTGTTCGCCTCACTGCGCCTCGCAGCGATCGTCGTGCCGATACACCCTGGAGCTAGTAGCGAAGAGCTTCACCACCTGTTGGAGGACAGCGGTAGCGAGCTGGTCGTCTGCCTCGCTTCGGTTCTCCCTCGCATCGAGGCACTACGAGCTCGTCTGCCACGGCTACGTACCATCATCACGACGCAGGTAGGAGACTGGCTGCCAGCCTCCAAGAGCAAGCTGGCAGCGTTCAGGGCGCGGCAGCGACGGCGCGGGCCGAGCCCTCGGCGTCCGCAGTCCGACCTGGAGGTGCTCGGCCTCACCGATCTCCTGCGAGGCGCCCCTCCGATCGCGAAGCAGGCGCCCATTGGGCCCGATCACACCGCTCTTATCGCCTACTCGAAGGGGACCGAGGGCTCAAGCCGCCGGATTACGCTGTCACACGCGAACCTCGTCGCAAATGCCTTTCAGGCCCGCCTTTGGATCTCCGACACGCAAGCCGGCAAGGAGCGCATACTCCTTGGCCTGCCTCCCACAGATCTCCACAGTCTCGTGGTCGGTCTGCTGAATGGGGTGCTGTCGGCGGCCACCCTGCTGCTCCTCCCGCGTTTCGATGTGGAGGCGGCCCTAAGAGTCATCGCCCAGCAGCGGCCGACGCTCCTGCCAGCCGTGCCAGCCATGTACACAGCGCTTGTCGAGCACCCGAGTGCTGCTAGCGCGGATCTCAGCTCGCTCCGTGCTGGCCTGTCGAACGGTCCGCTCTCTGACACCGTCGTGCGGCACTTCCAGGCGCTTTCGGGCGGACGGTTGCGACAAAGCTACGGTCCGGCCGGGACGTCCCCGCTTACGCACGCCAACCCGCTCTATGGCCGCAACGGCGAGGGTCGCATCGGGTTACCGGTGACCGACACCTTGGCGGCGGTCGTTGACGCCGCCGACCCGGCTCGGCTCCTGCCCCCCGGGGAGGTGGGCCGGCTTGCTGTCTCGGGCCCTCAAGTTACGGCAGGGGACTGGTCCCGGTCGGAAGATCCTGGCGGGTCATGGGGGGACGGCTGGTTCGTCACGGAGGACCTTGCGGTGGTCGACGAGGAGGGCTATTTCGCGCTCAGCAGGTCCGGACCGGTACGTCGCCGAACGACCCGGCCGATGCGGGGAGAGGGCCGTCGGTTTCCTCCGGAGCATCCCTCACAAGACGCCACAGAGGATCTTCCATGAGCCGTGTCCTCATTATCGACAATTATGACTCGTTCACCTTCAACCTCTGGCAGGAACTCGGGGTGCTCGGAGCCGAGGTCGAGGTGGCGCGCAATGACACGTTCACGATCGAAGAGCTCGTCGCCGACCTGCCGGACGGCATTGTCATCAGCCCCGGACCCGGTAACCCCGACGACGCAGGCTTATCTTGCGACGTGGTACGGGCGGTCGCCGGACGACGACCTCTACTAGGAGTCTGTCTTGGCCACCAGTGCATCGGACAGGTCTACGGGGGTCGGATAGTAGGCGCGCCCGAGTTGGTACATGGCAAGACGAGCCGCATCTACCACCGGCGCGAGGGCGTCCTCCAAGGTCTGCCAGTCCCGTTCGAGGCCACCCGCTACCACTCTCTCATAGTCGAGCGTGACTCCTTT
>JALZEO010000045.1 GCA_030862025.1 Actinomycetota bacterium
CCCACGAACTCACCGCAGCGCTCGCACAGCGGCCGCAGCGCCGCCCACTCCTTGCGAACCCGCACGCTCGGGTGCAGACCCTGGGAGGCATGAAGCTCGTCCACCGAGACCCACGCCCCCGTCGGAAGCCGTCCTTCCGTCCCCACGAGCCCGGCTGGGACGAGCCTGCCCGTGGCGGCGCAGTCAGCGCACCACGGCAGCAGACCGATGCTGAGCACCCGTTGCCGTTCTGCCCGATAGCCGCGGTCGCAGACGATGACGGTCCCCGACAGGTCGACCTCGCAGAGCACGCGGACGACCACCTGTTCGTCGTAGCCGAAGCGGCAGGCGAGCATGCTCTCCGCGTCCATCCGCTCGGAAAAGGCGTAGAACCCACACTCGCAGCTGAGCGACGGCGGCAGGTGTCCACGGCCGAGCACGCAGGCCGCCACGTCCTCCACCCGGTAGGCGCCCCCGATCGTGACCCCGGCGAGGCGAACCTCCCCTTGATCGGGCGCAACGAGCAGCTGGGCACACTTCCAACCACGCGGCGCGTCATCAGCCGGCACGTCCTCGGTGGGTAGGGCACCGATACGGCGGGGGAGCCGACCGGACCAGATGAGCGCCCGCAACCACGGCATCCAGCCCAGCGTCAATGCGGCCGCGATGACCGCGAGAGCACAGAGCGAGACCACGAGTGCGGCCTCGTGGATTGCGCTCACGATCCCTTCGCCGGCCCCGGCGTCGCAGGTTGCGGGATCTTGGGTGTCGCAGGTGGGGACGCGGGAGCGGGGGCGGGTTCGCTCCAGCGACGTGGATCGGGAGCCGGAGCGGGCGCGACCCGCTTGATGCGACGGGGACGTCCGATCTTCGACACGATGGCTCCTTTGACGAGCAGCCTCTCTGCCTTCCTTCTACATCCCGCGACCATAGTTGTACGCGGACGGGTGGACAGAGATTCCTGGCCTCGAAGATGCCGTGAAGCGTACTTGCCGCTGCAGAGGCGGCCTCGAAGCGACGAACGGCGTATCGTCCCCGCCATGGATGAGGTCATCTACGGCTCGCGGATCGTCGGCTTGCCAGTCCTTGATCCCGACGGGCTCGCGATCGGGCACGTAGACGACGTGATTATCGGCGCCCCGACGGACGGTCGCAGCCCCCCTGTCATCGGCTTCGTCGTCGCGGTACCCGGCCGCCGTATCTTCCTCAACGCCGGTCGGGTCTCGAGTCTCTCGAGCGAGGGGCTGCGCCTCGGGACCGCCGACATCAACCTGCGTCGTTTCGCCGCGCGACCGAACGAGCGCCTGCTCGTCCACGACCTCCTCGACGGGCCGGCGCCGGGGGTGGACGGCGTCGTCAACGACGTCGGGCTGCGACGCTCCCCGAACCGTCGCCACGGATGGGAGGTGGTCCACGTCAATATCGTGGACCCGCGACGCCGGTTGCTGCGCGGCCGCCGCGGCGGTGAGCACCACACGCTTGCCTGGCGCGAAGTAGCCGACCTGTTCGGCAGGGGACCAGCGGACCGCTTCGCCCATCTGCGCGAGATGCACCCGGTCGACGTCGCCCACGAACTGCAGGATATGGAGCAGAACGAACGCGTCGAGGCGGCGAAGAACCTCGACGACGAGCAGCTCGCTGACCTGCTCGAAGAGCTACCGGAGGAAGTTCAGGCGGAGCTGATCGACGAGATCGACGTCGAACGCGCCGCCGATGTGCTCGAGGCGATGGCGCCCGATGATGCCGCCGACCTGCTGAGCGAGCTCGAGACTGCGCGCCGCAGCGAGCTGCTCGAGGCGATGGAGCCCGACGAGGCCGAGCCGGTGCGGCGCCTACTGCGCTACGAGGCCGCCAGCGCCGGCGGGCTGATGAACCCCGAACCGATTTTGTTGTCACCCAGCGCGACCGTCGCCGAGGCCCTCGCCCGCCTGCGCGACCCCGACGTCCCTCCCGCGATGGCGGGGCAGGCGTTTGTCGTCGAACCGCCGCTGGAGACCCCTACCGGACGGTTCCTGGGCACCTGCCACTTCCAACAGCTTCTGCGCGAACGACCAGGCACGCCGGTCGGCGAGGTGCTGCGGCCCGACGACCCCGAGCCGGTCACTCCGACACTGGGCGATATCGAGGTCGCGCAGCGCCTCGCCGCTTACAACCTCCTTGCCGTGCCCGTCTGCGACCGCTACGAGCGCCTGCTCGGTGTGATAACCGTCGATGACGTACTCGACCGGGTCCTACCCCAAGGCTGGAGGATCGAGCGATGAGGCCATGAGCGTGCGGTCCGACCGCCTCACACGCCCCCGAGCCGGGGCCCGCATCGGCATCAGCGTCCACTACGACCCCGAGGCGTTCGGACGCTTCTCGGAGGCGATCGCCCGGCTGCTCGGCACCGCCCGCTACCTCGTGGCCCAGACGGTGCTCGTCGTGATCTGGATCGCGTTGAACGTCTTCGCGTTCCGTTGGCGATGGGACCCCTATCCTTTCATCCTTCTCAACCTCCTGTTCTCCACCCAGGCCTCGTATGCAGCGCCGTTGATCCTGCTGGCCCAGAACCGTCAGGCCGAACGCGACCGCCAGCAGGCCGAGCGCGACCGGGAGGTCACCGAGCGCACGCTCAGCGACGCCGAATACCTCGCGCGGGAGCTGGTAGCAGTACGGCTCGCGGTCGCCGACCTGGTCACGGAACGGGACTTGACGCGCGAGATCGGGCGGCTCACCGGTGAGGTGGAGGCACTACGTGCCCAATTCGACGGCCGCGAGTAGACGTGCAACTTCAGCTCTGGAGGGTCGTCTGCGGCCGAAAGGCGTACCAGACGAACCAGAACGTGTCGTCGTGGGCGACCGGATCCAGTCTGGTCCCAGCCAGGGGACCCGAGACGGCCCGGCCGAGCAAGTCCCAGGTCGTACCCGTTGCGTCGAGAAATCCGCCGCGACCGTCCGCTTGGAATCTCAAGCGTGTGCCGTCGGGAGTGGACGGCCGGAAGGCGCTGGTCTGTCCGACATCCCGACCTTCATCCAGCGAAGAACCCTCGAGCCCGCTGGTCTGACCTGGTGCCCAGAAGACCACGATGGGCGCCCCGTCGACCTCGATCTCGACCACCTGGGCCTGCCGTAGGCGCGTGAGCGTGATTGCCACGGGCGCGTGCTCGCCGAGCCCGACGACGCGAGTCATCGGCTCCAGGCGCGTGTCGCGGGGTCCTTCGTACAGGAAGGGTTCACCGTGTTCGGTGTCGTAGCCCAGGTAGGGATTGCGGCCGTAGTCGCGCCGGTGCCCAGTGTTGCGCGAGAGTACGCGCGCGTCAGGAGCGATCTCCCGCAACTCCCGGAAGCCGAGTAGGGAGGAGGGCATGCGCCGCAGGCGCCTGCCCAGAAAGCGCTCGCCGACGACGGCGGTGCCCGTGAACTGCAGCCACAGGTTGCGCTCCTGCCGGTCGTACATGACGAGGTTGGAGCGGTAGAGCCGGCCACTCGTGCCGAAATCGAGGACCTCGCCCTCGACCGTCCGGTCGAACGCGAGCCCGGAGTTGCACAGCGGACAGTACGTGACGACCACGGGGACGACGCCGATCCTGTCGTTCACGATCTCGTGCCAGGTGAGGATGGCCAACGGGTAGGCGTGGATCTCGCCGCCGTCCTCGACGACCATGACCGGACTCTCGTCCTTCAACCAGGAGCTTGCCGACTCGGTCGACTCGAAGATGGGGGCGTCGATCGGCGGGATGCCATCGGGAGGAGGACCTCCTGACAGGATCTCGTCAACGTCGACGAGCGAGGCCGGTCGGCACCCCGGTCGCTCCCAGTAGAACTCGCCGTCAACGCAACCGGTCGAGCTTCGGGACACGGTCGACGCGGCGTCGGGAGCGCGCGCGCCGCGAACCTGCTCGTCCGCCGGGGCGCGACAACCAGCCAGGAGGAGCCCGGCCAGGCTGACCGTCGCGGCAGCTCGCAGCCGAACTCGAAAACGCTCCCGCTCCCCCACCTCCTGAGCTCCCGTTCGGTCGTGAGTAGCCTGGCCGTGATGCGCGGAGACGGTCATTCTCCCGTCGTCGGCCCGGAGGAGCGCGGATGCCGCTGGATCCACAGGCCAGGCAGCTGTTGCAGGTGATGGCCGAGTCGGGGACACCACCGCTGCACCAGCTGACACCGGCCGAGGCCCGACAGGCTCATGCCGAGCAGACGCCAGCTCTGGCGGGCGCTGGGCCGAAGGTCGGAGCGGTGACCGACGAGCGCATCGCAACCAATGCCGGCGACCTCCAGGTGCGCATCTACCGGCCGTCTGGCCTCGGTCCCTTCCCCGTCTTGGTCTACCTGCACGGCGGCGGCTGGGTGGTCGGCACGCTCGACACGTACGACGCGCTGTGCCGTCACCTCACGGTTCGGGCCGACTGCCTCACCGTCAGTGTCGCCTACCGGCTGGCACCCGAGCATCGCCACCCCGCCGCTCTCGAGGACGCGTACGCCGCAACCTGCTGGTCGCAAGACCACGCCGCCTTCTTCGCCGGCGACCCGGGACGGTTGGGCGTTGCCGGGGACAGCGCGGGGGGCCATCTTGCCGGGCTCGTCGCGGCCCGGGCAGCGGATCACCGAGCTCCCCAGCTGAGCTTCCAGGTTCTGCTGTACCCGGCACTCGACCCCACGATGAGGTCTGAATCGGTCACCGAGTTCGCGGAAGGCTACTACCTGAGCCGCGAGGAGCTGTGCTGGTGCTGGAACCACTACCTCGGGCCGGAGGACGACTGGGACCTCTCGGAGGTGTCACCCCTTCACCGCTCCGATCTCAGGGGGCTGCCTCGCACCCTGCTCATCGTGGCCGGTCACGACCCGCTACGAGACGAGGGCGTTCTGTACGCCAAACGTCTCGAGTCCGCCGGAGTACCGACGCTGCTACGCAACTACCACGGGATGATTCATGGTTTCGTGCGCTTCCTTCGCCGGTTCGACACCGCGCATGACGCCATACGCGAGGTAGCGACATTCGTACGGAAAGCGACCGACCGTCGCGTGGAGGTCGGCAC
>JALZEO010000069.1 GCA_030862025.1 Actinomycetota bacterium
GCTGGGACGTCCACGACCCCGAGCCCGTGGCCCGCGCCGTGTGCATGCTGCTGTCGGACTGGGCGAAAGGGATCAGCGGCGAGATCGTCCATGTCGACGGTGGGGCGCATGCCATCGGAGCGAGCAGCCGGGGGTGAGGTACGCGCCGACGTCCACGAGTTCGGCTCGGCAGTGGCGACAGGCGGGTGGCGTCCGGGCCGACGGCGGAAAGTCGGATGGCAGAGAGGTCGGTAACCCTTCGGTGCTCGACCTCCCCCTCCCATACGCCTGACGATGGGATTCTCGCGCGAGCAGCTCGAGGCGGCGCGAGGCCGCCACGTCCCGGACCTGGTCGGCCCTGACGTGCGGCTCCTGTTCGTGGGCATCAACCCGGGACTATGGTCGGCCGCCGCCGCTGCCCATTTCGCCCATCCTGGCAACCGCTTCTACAAGGCACTCCACTCCGCCGGGATCGCTTCCGGCGGCTCGGCCAAGCAGCCGCAAGCGCTCGACGTCCACCAGGGCTTCGACAACGCCATCGTCTCCGTCCTCCTCGACCGCCGGATTGGGATCACGAACCTCGTCGATCGGCCCACGGCGCGAGCCGAGGAACTGGCGCCCGATGAGTTGCGGGAGGGAGCCCTTCGCCTCGCCGAGAAGGTTGCGGCGTGGCGACCAAGAGTTGTCGCGCTGGTCGGAATAACCGCCCACCGGGCCGCCTTCGCACGTCGAGGTGCCGACGTGGGACGCCAGGGCGACGACATCGCCGGCGCGGAACTGTGGGTGCTGCCGAATCCCAGCGGCCTCAATGCCCACTACCAGCTGCCTGACCTCGCCCGCCTCTACCGCGAAGCTGCCGAGGCCGCAGGGCTCATGCTGGGGCCGCTGCGGATGTGATGTCCTCCTTGACGATGGACTGGCACAGCATGGTGTGGGCGACAGCCGGGGACGATATTGCCCAGGGCGGCGTTGTCAGGCTGGGTCTCGTCGCTCATACCCCCGCCGCTTCAAGCGCTCGCGCCGGCCTTACGCGTCGCATGCCTACTCTGGGAGGCTGGGCCGGAATTCGAAGCTCATGCCTTGCTGGGCGTGGGACTGGTCGTCGTCAGGGTCGCGGGCGAAGCAGACGAAGCCGAAACGGAGCCCAAGTTGAAGGTCGACGGCGAAGGTTCCGACCTGGCCGGGATCGCGGGCTGGTACGGCCGCAAACGGGGCGATCACCACGCGACGGTCGCCCCGCAGCTGCTGGTCGAGGGGTGGGAGGTCTTCGGGGAGGAGCAAGAGCTCCGGTTCATGGGTGAGCGTCCCCGAATTCACTACGCGAAACAGCACCCGGCCAGCTGGGACGGGGCGGTCGAACTCGAAACTGTACTCCCTCAGAGTCACGGTGACTTCGGGGGGGCGGTTCGGCAGGGGCGCCTGGGATGAGGCTGCAGGTTGGCAACTGACCATCACCGCTGCGAGGATGAAACACACCGCCTTGGCGACGACAGCGCCAATCCGCTGCTGGAAACGAACCGGAGCGCGGTCAGTGACCCTGGCGACCCCTTCCAGCCCACGGTCGGTGAGCGCCTCCTTCATCCGGTTCTCGCCGTCTGGGGTTCACCTGCCGTCTTCTCCTGGGGACGAGCCTCCCTCGAGCGGTAACCCCATGCGAGCGCGGCGATGGCTGTGCCTGCGGCAAGCAGGGCCAGACCGGCTAGGCGCCTCTGACTCCCAGGGCCTGGGGCCGGGAAGAGGACGCTGCTGACGAAGATGTCCTGGCTGGTCCCCAGCCTAGTGTTGCGCGTATCCGTCCAGGCCGCTACCGCACCGTCGGGCTGGGACAGAAGGCCCATGCGCGACCCGAACTCCACCATGCCCTCAGCCGAGACGTTGACGTAGCGCTGGCCGATCAGGGTGCTCGAGGGGTCGCTGGTGAGGCGGAGGTTGGGTGCGAAGCTCTTCGCCCCGTCGCTGGAATAGGTGAACGAGACGTGGTTGGCGACGTTCTGCGGGTCTTCCCGCCGGTCGTAGAAGACTGCGTCGAGTCTGCCTTCTGGAGCAAACGCAAGGCGCGGCTGATACTGGGTGGCGCCGTTGCCCACGAGGTCGTCGTTGAGACGCTGCAGGCTACCCCAGGTGGCCCCACGGTCTGCAGAGCAGCGCAGCACCGCGTCGCCGTCACCGAATCGGGCGTCGGTCCAGGCGGCGCACACCCTGCCTGAGGGGTCAGCGACCACGGCAGGAGGTGTCATGGTGAAGATCAGCATCACCCGCTCGTGAGGCTTCACCTGATGGTCGATGACCATTTCGGTGTCGAAGCTTCTCCCTGCGTCGAACGAGCTCGCCAACACCACCGACCAGTTTCCCGGCCATGTCGGGCCCTCGAGCCCCTGATAGTCGACGGCGTCGTCTTGCAGGTCGTAGTAGGCCACGTGGACGGCGTGGCCGGGTCCCAGCGCCAGAGCCGGCGCCACTACCCGGGCCCGCTGGGGACTGCTGACCTGGACCGGCTCGGAGAAGGTGCGGCCCCCGTCGTCGGAGTACGCCGCCAGGATGGGGTTGGGTGGGGGGCCGAACGCCGCTGTCGGCGGGTCGGAGGTTGCCTGTAGCCACACCAGATGCAATCGTCCGGTCTCGCCGAGGCTGGGATCGATGGCCATGCGAACCGCGAAGTTCAACCCTCCCAGAACCTGGTGGGGCGGGGAGAAGGTGCGGCCCCGGTCATCAGAGGTGGTGAGGAACACCCCCATGGGTTCGTTGCCCCTGCCCGCCAGCCCGACGAACAGGTAGTAGAGGCGACCGGCCCGGTCGAAGGCCACCTCGGGGGCGTAGCACTTCTCGGCGTCGGGGGGGAGCTGCGGGACGGGGTCAGCAGGCAGCCAGGACCGCCCGCCGTCGCCCGAGACCTGCAATGCGCAGTTGAAAGCGGGCGCGTCGAGGCGGTTGGCCAGCACCACGAAGCTGTGCTGCGTCGGGTCCGCCATGAGCACCGGCGAGTTGTTGGCGGCCCCCCAGCTGAGGTTCATGGGGGTAACCGGCACCTCACGGCCCACGACCACCCGCTCACCGTCCCGGTTCTCTCCCGCATCCGGCCACCCCAACAGCAGGGCCCCCAGCAGAGCAACAGCAAAGCCCAGCACGACCGCCAGACGTGCCGCCACC
>JALZEO010000077.1 GCA_030862025.1 Actinomycetota bacterium
GTCCTGGGTGGCGAAGGTGCGGCAGATGTCCTCTGTCGCGTCGTCGGAACCGTTGTCCACGACGATGAGTTCGAGGTCCTCGAAGGTTTGAGACAGGAGCGAGTCGAGCGTCTCTGCCAGGAAAGCCCCACCGTTGTAGACGGGCACGCCGATGCTGACTGCCGGTCTGGCAGTGCGGTCTCGGAACGATTCAGCACGCATAGCAATCATAACCTTACAGCGGGGTGCAAAGGCCGAAGCTGAGGGCCGATGACGCATCAGCCGAGCGCGCGGCTGGCGGACAGAGCGGGGACCGGGGGGCGCCCACCTCTCAGGGCCTCGGGATGCGGTCTGCGATCCGTGCCCCCTGCACTCTGCTGTGACCTCGGTGACGACAGGCTGCCGTCCGGGGGGTGTCCGCCCGTGGTCGCGCGGGTGAAGGAGGCAGGGTCCCTGCGCTCGTCGGTGCGTCCTCCGAGGTGGTCTCGCGCACAAGCGCGGCGCCTAGCGCGGCGACGCTGCGGCGTAAGCCGCGGCAGGCATCGAGCGCGACGGCGACGACGAGAGCGACGGCGAGGAGTGGCTCGAGCCCGGCCAGCACAGCGATCGCGAACAGGGCGACGCTGCCTGCCCCTCGACGCAGACGAGACCGGGACCGGACCTGGACATATCCGACCGGGTGGGCGCTCGTGACGAGTTCCCCGTAGAGGAGCGTCGAGGCGACCCAGCGCGCGTCGTAGTCCTCCCAGCCGGTGGCGAGCCCGACCTTGAGGCCATGCCGCCGCAGGCGGGTGACGAGGGCTGCTGCGAGCTGCTCGCGCGGACGGTCGTGGGGCAGTAGCCACACCCCTCGGTCCACTTTGCGGACCGGTCCGGGCAGCGGCTCGGGCGGGGGGAGTTCACGCCGGGCGAGCAGGCCGTTCCGTCGGCGTCCCGACGTGCGCACGAGAGGCTGCAGGAGGTGGTGGAGCGCCACGGCGAGCCGGAACCGCCACCGACCGGTCATGAGGTCGCGCGGCGGTTGTGCGTGAGCGACGTCGACCGCACCGAGCAGGACCAGCCCGACGAGACCGGCGAGGGCGGGCAGCTCGAGCGGGCCGGCTACGAGTCCGAGTGGCGCGGCGAGCAGCAGCGCGAACGCAACGGGGATGCCGGCCTGGTGGACGAGGTCGAGCAGGTGACCCCCGCCCTGATAGACAGATTGGTACGCGGCAGTGCCGTACAAGCCTCGGTAGACGCGTTGGCGGCGAGTTGTGGGTAGCAGCGAATTGTAGATGCGGCCGCGCCATCGCGCACTACCGAGAGTGGTGAAACGATCGGGGTGGCGAGCCTCGACGAGCGCCTCGGCCCGACCGTAGCCGGACTGTTGCCGCAGATAGGCGCGTAGGCCGGGACGTCGATGGTGCCAGACGAGCGCGGCCGGGTGGAAAGCGATGTCCCAGCCGCGGTCGATGACCTTCCAGCAGAGGTCGACGTCGTCTCCAGCCGCCATGTAGACGGGGTCGAAGCCCCCGACCTCTTCGAGTAGCTCCTTCCAGAAGGCCATGTTGCAGCCGGGGACATGCTCCGCCCGGTCGTCGCTGAGTAGCACGTGGACGGGGCCACCCGGCGAGCGGGCGACGACGTGTGCCCCGAACGGGTCCTCTACGGGTGGGACGTTGGGACCACCAACGCCACCGACGGTCGGACTGTCGAGGCCGAGCGCGAGATAATAGGGCCACTCGGGGCTGGGGTAGGCGTCGCTGTCGAGGTAGGCGACGAGCTCGTGACTGGCGGCACGGAAGCCTTCGTTGCGGGCCACCGACAAGCCCGCGTGCTCGATTTCGATGAGCCGGGCGCGGGGATGGCGGCGGGCAATGGCCGAGGTTTCGTCAGTGGAGCCATCGTCGACAACGATGATCTCGAGGCCGGGATAGTCGAGCGCGCAGGTGTGCCGCAGACACTCGTCGAGAGTGGCGGCGGCGTTGTAGGCGCAGATGACGACGCTCATGCCCGGCCACTTCACGGGCAGGTCCGCCACCGTCCGATTGTTCCACCGCCGCGCCACGCGAAGCGCGGGACGGGGCGAGCGATCGACGCGAGTCAGCCCGAACCTCCAACCCTCTACCGGGGCGTCCCCGACCCACCACTCATCCGTCCACGAGAAGAGGCAGGTACCGGCGACGCCCCGCTCGAGTGCGGTCTCGAGCATCCAGTCGATGGTTGTGGCCTGCCGCTTCTCCCCGTCAGGGTCGGAGCCGGCATCGAGTCCTGTCTCGCCCAGGACGAGCGGTCGATCGCCGGCGAGGTTGTGGAGCCTCGTGAGATAGCGGCGGAAGTCCGCCGGTTGCTCGAGGAAGACGTTGAACGTGAGGAAGTCGAGGCTCGGCAGGAGCAGGTATTCGGCGCTGGGGTAGTTCGCGTAGGTGACGAGCATGTCCGGGTCCTCTCCCCGGACCACGTCACTCAACCCCGCGAGGACCTGGGTGATCGACTTCGTCCCGAACCAGCGCACGACGTCGGCCGGGATCTCGTTGCCGAGCGAGAGAGCCAGGATGGTCTCGCAGCCGGCCAGGCGTCGTGCGGCCGCTCGCACCTCGGCCCGGGCATCGCGGGCGACCGCGCGGCGTACCCGCCGCGATGGCCCGAGCAGGTAGCGCCAGTCTGGGTAGAAGACGTCGCTGAGGAGGCGCAGTTCGGCATCGGCAGCACAGTCGATGACGTCGTCGGGCGGCGTCGTGTAGGTGCGGACAACCGTGAAGCCCGCCTCGCGCATGGCGTGGAAGTCCCGCTTGACCTGATCCGTAGTGGGGAACCGAGCCCCGTCCGAGCGCGGTCGGAAGGTCCCGTAGGTCACGCCATGGAAGTTGAAACGGCCTGTGTCGATAGCGAACTGTTTGCCGTCGACCCGGACTCGCCCCACCTGTGTGATCCTCTACGTCTTAGGCGTGACGACGGGGATCCCGGCGTTCCGCAGAAGCTGGTGTTGCTCTGAAGCTGATGGCCTCACTCACCTGGTTGTCTCGAAACTCCGGCTTGCCCTTCTTGCGGCGTAGTGCGTTTGTAGAACTACGCTCTGTTGGTTGTTACACCATCTTTCGGACAGGGTCAAGGAGTTTTGCTTTCTTCGAGGCGCATTGGGGTCACAGAAGGTTCTGGTGCCGGCAAGGGTCCTGGCGGTCTCGGAGGTGACCTGGTCGCCGAGGACCGTGATGCGCCGGAGGGAGAGATCTCGTGGAGCCGGTCAGCGGGAGGCCTGGCTGACATCCCGAGGTCACGAGGCCGGTAACCGGTCCATTTCGGCGAGCACGGTCGAGACCTGAAGTTCCATGAGTCCGGGGTCTGACTGGGCGGCATGAGGGTCTCCGCGGCGTCCCGTCCACAGCACGCGGTGCCGGGGCCGGTTGGCGGGGGGGCCCCACTCTGCGGGTGACAGTGGACCGAACAGCACGACCGACGGGATGCCCAAGGCTGTGGCGAGGTGAGCGATCCCGGTATCGCCGCAGACGACCCGCCCGGCGGCCGCAACGAGGGCCGCGAGGTCGAGGAGGTCGGTGCGGCCGGCCAGGACCGAGCGGGCGGGGAGCTGCCCCCGGTGGGCAACCTCCGTAGCGAGTGCGACCTCGCCCGGGCCACCGGTGATGACGACGCTGCGGCCGCGCTCGTGCTCCGTGCGCGCCAGGGCTGCCCACCGCTCGGGGGGCCAGCGGCAGGCGGGCTTTCCCCCCGGGTGGACGATGGTGGCGCCCCTCGTCCAGTCGGGCAGGTGACGGTCAGGCGGGGGCAGGTCGAGTCGGGAGGGGTCCGCGGGGACGCCGCTCTCGCGCAGTAGGCGGCACCAGCGTTCGACTTCGTGCTCGTCCTGTATCCAGCGCGGCATACCCGCCGACTCGACCACTTCGGGATGGGCGAAGGCGATGAGGCGGGTGGGATGCCTGGCGAGCAGCAGGCGATGGCTCTGCGGCCCGCGGCCGTGCAGATTGACGGCGACCTCCATGTATCCGAGCGATTCGTCGAGGGATGTCAGGGGGGCGGCGTCGACGACCTTGTGGAGCGTTCCGGTGAGAGCGGCGATCGGGGCGAGTTGCCTGGGGGCGGCGAGCAAGCGCCGGTGGTCGGGAAACGCCTCCGCGAGGGCGCGGAGCGCCGGCACGGCGGTGAGGAGGTCGCCGAGTCCCAGTGCGCGCAGTATGACGAGCAACGGGCGGTCCGCCGATGCACCCTCCACCGCGGTCACGGCCAGGACGGCTCGACCGATGGAGTGACGACGAGCTCTCGGATCTCGCAGTTCGGTGGTTGTCGCAGCGCGAAGAGCACCGCCGCTGCGACGTCCGCAGGATCGTTCAGTATCTGGTCGGGGGATGGCCGGTACTGCTCGGGGCGGCCATCGAAGAACGCGGTGCGCATGCCGCCGGGGATGAGCAGCGTCACGCCGACCCTCCCGGCGAGCTCGAGTGCGAGGGCTCGTCCGAAACCCACGACCCCGAACTTGCTGGCGCAATACGCCGTGGCGGCGGGCAGCGCCCGCAGCCCGAGGGTCGAGGCGACCAGGACGACACGTCCGCGGCTGCGCTCGAGGTGCGGCAGGGCACCGCGAACGACCGCCGCCGTTCCCAGCAGGTTGACCGCGACGATGCGGTCCCAGGTGGCCCCATCCAGGTCCGCGAAGTCGCTCGGGACGTCGAGGGCAGCGCAGGTCACCACGGCGACGAGGCGGCCGTGGCGCGCGGCCACCTTGCGCACGACCTCCTCGGCTGCACGGGTGTCGGCGAGGTCGATCCGCTCGAAGATGACGTCGTCCGCGGGCTCGCGACGATCGAGGACGACGGGGATGGCACCCGTCCCGGCGACCGCGGTAGCCACTGCGGCGCCAAGTCCCGACGCGCCACCGCTGACGATGACGATGCCGGGAGGGTCCTCGGGAGGACGATCAACCTGTTCCACGACGCAGCACCTCACCCACGAGTCCAGACGTGGAGCGCCCCTCGAGGTAGGGCAGTACGACGATATGGCCTCCCCATCGCTCGAGCACCTGCGCTTCGGGTAGATGGGCGACGGCGTAGTCCGCGCCCTTGGCCCAGATGTCCGGCCGCAGCCGCTCGAGGATCGCCTCGGGTGTGTCCTCGTCGAAGACCGCTACGGCGTCGACGCAGCCGAGCGCGAGGAGCAGCGCAACGCGGTCGTTGACCGTCACGAAGGGTCGGCCGGGCCCTTTCAGTCGCCGTACCGACGCGTCGGAGTTCACACACACGACGAGACAGTCCCCGAGCGCTCGCGCCGCTTGGAGCAGCACGACGTGACCGGCGTGGAGGAGGTCGAAACAGCCCCCGGTCGCCACGACGGTGCCTCCCCAGGCACGGGTGCGAGCAACGACCGTGGCGGCGCCGGTCGCTCCCTCCGCGCCGGTGTGCCCCGCGGGCCAGCCCGCCGCGCCGCCTACGAAG
>JALZEO010000082.1 GCA_030862025.1 Actinomycetota bacterium
CCTGGGACCATCACCTCATCGATGTCGGCACGCTTGCCCTGCCGCTCATCGCACCGGGCCCCGAATCACCACGTAGCCTGGCTCGTACCTGCGAGGCGCTCGGCATCCTCCACGACCGCGACCAGGCCCACGGTGCCCTCTACGACGCCCACCAGGTTCGCCGAGTCTTCGACGCGCTCTGGTCGCTCCTGGCCGAGCTGCGGACGACCGACAGGCCGCTGCCGCCGCCCGTGCCGCGACCACCCCGGGCCGCCAACAACGGCTGAAGGCAGCCCGCGGTCGCTCACCCGCCGAGGGGCAGCCGAGCGAGCGGCTCATGGCGGCTCGGGCGGCGGTGGCCCCCCGGGACCGAACGCATGAGCAGGAGTTCACATGCGGTCCAAGCGCCCTCGACCGTCGGTATCGCCGCTACAAGCGTGGCAGAGACATCGGAGGCCCTACGACGGGCGCGCGCAATCGTGAGGTGGGGGCGAACCTCCTTGAAGTCGACCGGTAGGTCCGCCTCGGCGAGCGCCTGCTGCGCCGCCGCTCCGAGCGCCGCGACCGCCCCAGCCGGCTCGTCCCGCACACCTACCCACAGCACCCGTCTGCCGAAGCGTCCCGGCGTTACGAGGACGAGCCGGATCATCGCCGGCGCTCCCGCCGCCACCGGTGCGAGCACCGCGGCGACGTCCTCGGGTGGGGCGACCACCTCGCCGAGAAATGCGACCGTGAGGTGCCACCCGTCCCGAGAGCTCCAGGCCAGGCCAGGATGACGCTCCCGTAGCGGCGCGACGGCGGCGTCGAGGCGCTCTCGGACCGCCGCGGGAACTTCGAGCGCAGCAAACAGCCGCATCCCGACAGTCACCTCCCCTCACGAAGCGAGCTGCTGTATCGCCGGTTCCCCCGGGTCGTGAGTTTCAGTCGCTGCCTCGAGGGCGGCGCCACAGGAGCCATGGTGCCAGGTCGTTCGCGCCCTCCGCCGTTGCTGTCTTTCGGGACCTATGACAGGTCATCTCGCGGCTCCTGCTGATCACACTCACCGGACCGGCCCTTGCGGGGTTCCCGTACGACGCAGGCCACGGGCAAGGTACGACGTCTCGAGCCTCGTACCATCGCCCGTCATGCGCGCACGGTCTCTGATCTGGCGGGGGTTGACGGTTCTGGCGGTCGGCATCCGCACGTGTCCGAAGCTGTTCGCGGTGAGCGCCCTGGCCGCGGCCATCTACGGCGGCATGGTCGTCGTCGCCTCCTACGTCCTGGGCCGCGTGACCGACCACGTGATCTTGCCGGCCCTGCAGCGGGGCGCCGTCACGCAGGCGAGCCTTGCGGCCGCTGCCGGTGCCATCGTTGCCGTGGCGGTGATCAAGGCCGGTGGGGTCTTCGGCCGTCGCTACGGTGCTTACGCCATGCAGTTCAGGCTGCAGGCCATCTTCCGCGCACGGGTGACGAGCCGGTATCTCGAGCTGCCGGTCGCCTGGCATCGCCGGCACACGACGGGTGAGCTGCTGTCCACCGCCCACAGCGACATCGAATCCGCCTGGTGGACGGTGGCACCGCTGCCGATGGCGGTGGGGGGGGCCGTGATGTTCGCCGTCACCGCAGTGATCCTGGTGGTTACCGACGTGTTCCTGGCGGCGGTGGGTCTGGTGGCTGGTCCGGCTCTGGCCCTGTTGAACTGGCGCTATCAGCGCAGGATGGGGGAGGTGGCGGCTGAAGCTCAGCAGCTCCGCGCCGCCACCGCCGAACGGGCGCACGAGAGCTTCGACGCCGCACTGGTGGTCAAGACCCTGGGCCGCGAGGGTGCCGAGACCGCTTCGTTCCGGAACCGTTCCGAGGACCTACGCGACCGCATGATGACCATCGGCCGCATCCGCGCCTGGTTCGATCCCGCGATTGAGGCGCTACCCGACCTCGCGATCCTGCTCGTTCTCGGGGTTGGCACGTGGCGCGTCTCCAGAGGCTTCCTGTCCGCCGGCGACCTCGTCCTGTTCGCGTACCTGTTTCGGCTTCTGGCGCTGCCGTCCCGGGTGATCGGCTGGATGCTGGGGCTCATGCCCAGCTCGGTGGTGGGATGGGACCGGGTCGAGCGCATCCTTGTCGCCCCCGGGGCTCCCGAGCAGGGCAACCTGCGGCCGGCCGGCGTCGGCCCAGCCGCTCTGAGATCCCGCCAGGTCTCCTTCCAGCACCCTGCGGCGGCTGCCAAGCGACCCACGCGGAGCGGGGTCGCAGCTCGTGGCGACGAAACCGGAGGAGTGCGGGACGTCACGCTCGAGGTTCCGCCGGGCAGGATGCTGGCCATCGTGGGATCGATCGGGTCCGGCAAGTCGACGATCGCCGCTCTGTTCGTCCGCCTCTTCGACCCGGACGCGGGAGCGCTGCTGCTCGACGGAACCGACCTGCGTGACCTGGATCCGAAGGCCCTGTCCGACGACGTCGCGATCGTCTTTCAGGACTCGTTCCTGTGGGACGACACCATCTACGAGAACATCGCCCTCGGCACCGACGCCACTGCGGAGCAGGTCCGTGAAGCCGCCTGGGTCGCCTGCGCCGACGGGTTCATCGAGGCGCTCGACGACGGCTACGCCACGCGGATCGGCGAGCGTGGTGCGACCCTGTCCGGCGGTCAGCGTCAGCGCATCGCCCTGGCACGAGCTTTGATCCGCCGGCCGCGTCTGCTCGTGCTCGACGACGCAACCTCCAGTGTCGACCCCGCGGTGGAGGCTGCGATCCTGGATCGATTGTCGGCCACCGACCTGGTGTCGACCGTGGTGGTCATCGCCTACCGGCGCAGCGTCATCACGTTGGCGGACGAGGTGGTCTACGTCGAGGACGGGACCATCCGGGCACGCGGGACCCATGCCCAGCTGATGGCCACCACCCCCGACTACGCCCGCCTGGTGTCCTCCTACGACGACCCCGCATCCATTCTGACCGGAGGGAACGCAGCCGAGCGCACGACGTTCAGGCAGGCCCGGGCATGAGCGCTGTGCGGGCTTTCCCACCTCCCGCCCCAATGGAACAGGGCGGCAGCCAGGGCGCCTGGGCCACGGCCTTGCGGGGACTGCGACTCAGCCCCGAGCTCCGCGAAGGGCTGGCTCTCACCATGCTCCTGGCACTGCTGGCGACGGCCGGCCGGGCCATCGTGCCCGTCGCGGTGCAACGAACGATCGACCGCGGCCTTCGCGGCGGCGCCGGGCCGGTCGACGTGCGAACCACTCTTCAACTCGTCCTCGTGGCGGTGCTGGCGGTCGGACTAGCCGCTGCTGCCAACGGCGGCATGATCGCCCGTCTTGCCCGCGCCGTCGAGACCGCGCTCAGCAACCTGCGGGTCAAGGCGTTCCGCCATATCCACGACTTGTCGGCGTTGCACCAGGCAAGTCGGCAGCGCGGTGGGCTTGTAGCCCGGGTGACCACCGACATCGATGAGATCAGCCGCTTCCTCCAGTCAGGCGGATTGAACCTCGCGACCGGCCTCGGTCAGATCACCGTGGCCACCGCCGTCATGCTCGCCTACAGCTGGCAGCTGACCATCGTGGTGCTGACCACCTTCGTCCCGTTCGCGCTGTTAGCGCGGGCGGTGCAGATCCGTCTCAACTCCGCCTACATGACCGTCCGGGAAAGGGTCGGCGCCCTACTCGGCGCGATCGGAGAGACCGTGGTGGGGGCAGCGACGATCCGTGCCTACGGCCTGGAGGTCCGGATTCGTACCCGGCTTGGCGGCCATATCGAAGCGCATCGGGTGGCTGCCGTCCGAGCCGGACGGCTGTCAGCCATCTTCTCGGCCAGTGCGGAGGTGTTCGCCGCGCTGGCCACCGCCGCCGCAGTGATCACTGGCGTGTACTCGGGTGTCGCGGGGCGGATCTCGCCGGGGGTCGTGGTGGCCTTCCTGTTCCTGATCGCCTTGTTCGTTGAACCGGTTCGTCTCGTCACCGAGACCCTGAACGAGGCCCAGACCGCGGTCGCCGGATGGCGCCGCGTGCTGGATGTCCTCGACGTCGCGCCCGACGTGGTCGACCCGCCCGACGGGATCGACCTGCCGCCCGGCCCGGTGCGTATCGCTCTCGAACACGTGTCGTTCCGCTACCCCCGCCCGGGCGAAACCGCCGCCGAAGCCACCGGCACGCTGGCGCTGTCGGGGCTGAACCTTGTGATCCCCGCCGGGACCGACATCGCGGTCGTCGGCGAGACGGGCTCGGGCAAGACCACGTTCGCCAAGCTGCTCACCCGCCTCATGGACCCCTCGTCGGGTCGAGTCTTGATCAACGGCGTGCTGCTGCAGACGGTTCGCTTCGCCAGCCTCCGGGACCGCGTCGTTCTGGTACCTCAGGAGGGGATGCTGTTCGACGGTACTGTCGCTGACAATGTTCGCCACGGCCGGCCCGACGCGGACGACGAGGAACTGCAGCGCGCGTTCGTCGAGCTCGGCGTGGCGGACTGGCTCGATGCGCTGCCTCACCGCCTGGAACAGCCGGTCGGCGAGCGGGGTCGGGCCCTGTCGGCAGGCGAACGCCAGCTTGTCGCCTTGGCCCGCGCCTACGTGGCCCGGCCCGACCTGCTCGTCCTCGACGAAGCGACCTCCTCGATCGACCCCCGCATGGAGTCGCGCCTGCGCCGGGCCTTGGCTGGGCTGTCA
>JALZEO010000098.1 GCA_030862025.1 Actinomycetota bacterium
CTCCCTCGGAGCCCTCTACGAGCTCGCCATGGGAGCGCAGGTGCTCCTCGAGAGCAGCTCGCTGGGGCTCGAACTCCGCTCGGGGACTGTCAGCGCCGCGGTCGGTGTGGCGCTGTGGTGGTGGCACTGGCTCGTTGTCGGTCGACGCGACGTCGGGTCGACGGGCTGGTTCGTCTACCTGTTCCTCGTCGGGGTGCTGTCGGGAACGGTCACGGTGGTGGTAGCGGGCAGCATCCTGCTGCACCGCGTGTTGGCGTTCGCCCTCTCCGCGACTGACGAGCCCACGGCCGTGCACTTCGACGTCGTGCCCTCCGCCGTCGCCGGACTGATCGTGGGCATCGCCGTCTGGGGCTACCACCGGGCCGCGCTGCGGGAATCCGAGACCGCCAGGGGCGCGGCCTGGAGCGGTCCGGAACGCATCTACCGCTACCTCGTCACCGCGGCTGGCATGCTCACGGCGGCGGGAGGCATCGCCACCGTCCTCGTGGTAGGCCTCGACCTGGTGGTCCCAGGGCGGACGCTCGTGCATGCTCCCGGTGGGATCCGCGACGTCGTCGCCGTCGGTTTGACGCTGCTGCTCATCGGTGTGCCGCTGTGGGGAGGGTTCTGGTCGGCGATCCAGCGCCGCATCCGAGCCGATGCCACCGAGCGGGGAATGCTCGCGCGTCGACTGCTGATCTTCGGTGCCTTCGGCGTGGCCATTATCACCACGGTCGTCGCACTCAGCGTTCTGCTGTTCGAGCTGTTCGACGCCGCCTTCGCCGGGGAGCTATCGGCCCGCCTGATCGAGGAACAACGCTGGAGCATCTCGCTGCTGCTCACGGCTGGGGCGATCAGCGTCCACTACGGGCTCGTGCTCCGCGAAGACCGCGCTCAAGCACCCGAGGAGACGGCGCCCGTCCGGCTGCGCGCGGTGATCGTCGTGGCCTCTCGTCCGGAATCGCTAGCGGAGCGGCTGCGTAAGCGGCTCGAGGTGAGGGTCACGGCCTGGGAGCGCCACGACGTCGAATCCGGCGACCTGCCAGACGCAGAAGTTGACGCCATCGTTGACCGGCTCCGGCAGGTCGGTGCGGCTCGGGCCCTCATGATCGTGGGCGTCGGCGGGCAAGTTCAGCTCATCCCGGTGTCCGGCCGCTGATGCCAGGGAGGCAGGGTCAGCGAGCGTCGATGAAAGCACCTCCGACGTTCATGATGTCCCCTTCGACAAGCTCACGATCTTCGACGATGAGCTGGAGCGGGGGGCGTCCCACGGCGGCAGCGAGGCGGCGGTCGAGATCCACGAGACGGCTCGAGTCGAGTTGACCGGCCAGCATGACGACGTACTCGTCGCGAGGGCGTCGCTCCGTGGGTCCCCGAACCTCGAGCAGCCAGGCGTCCACCGCTGGGTCGGCGGTGAGCGCGGCCGCCGCCCCGCGCAGGTCGACCCGGACCGGACGCTCCTCCCCCCGCAGCTCCGGCTCCCATGCGCCAGGTGCGATCTCCGGCTGTACGCGCGGCACGGTGCGACCGCAGGCGGAGCAGGCGCCGGTCAGAAGACCGGCAGCGTAGTCACCGGTCTGGTAGCGGATCAGGCCCGTCCCGTGCCAGCCTGCTGACGTGTAGGTGAGGTCGCCGCCCGCCGGGACGGGGCGACGAGTGGCGGGGTCGACAAGCTCGACCACTTCGAGGTCGGGGTATGTGTGCAGCCCGCTGCTCGTACCGTCGGCTACTCCCTGTCCACATTCCGCCCAGAGGGCACGAGCACCGGGTGGCGCCCATAACGCCGCGACACGGACATTGCCCACCGCTCCCGCTGCGCGCCACGCTTCGGCGATCAGGTTACGCTCGCCCGGCGACGGTGGGGGTCCCACGAGAACGACGGTCGCGAGGCGATCGAGATCGACCTCCGCCCGGGCCAGTATCTCCGGGAGTGCGATGGCCTCACCGACGGGAACAGCCACCGCGGTCGCGGGTACGAGTCGGAACGCCGGAGCGACGACAGCGAGACCTTGTCCGGTGCCACGTGCGTGCACGGCGAGAAGCGAAGCGCCGAGCGCGAGATGGTAGACGCCCCAGAAGGCGAGCGTGCCGTCCGCGGGCACGGCGGATACCAGGTAGTCCGCCTGATCGAGTCCCAGCACCGCGGCAGCCCGAGCACCCAGGCGGTGAAGACGATCGAGATCACTGCGTGAATAGGCGATCGTGAGCCCGCCGTCGCGACCGCTCGGATGGAGGTGGATGGGCTTGTACTCCCTGAGCAGCGCGAGCAGCTTGCCACCGGTCCCCCCGCTGCGCATCTCGCGGGCGATGCGCCACAGGGTCGCCAAGCTCGCTCGTGCCTTCACCTGGTCCTCGGTCGGGCGCAGGAGCAGGGCAGGGCTGCCGTAACCTTCGGCGTCGAGGATGTCACGCTCACGTAGCGGGGGGAGCCGTCGCAGCCGTTCCGGCGAGGTGATTGTTCCCGGGTCCACCCTGGCCGTCGCGAAGTATGCGCCCCAGAAGGGGCTGAAGGCCGCCGCGGCAGGAATCCACTGGCTGAGGACAAGACTCTGTACCCGGTGCTGCTGGCGGGGGCTGCGCCGGTCCCAGGGCCTATTCATGGGGCTCCTTCCCGACATCTCGGGCGCAGCCTACGACGCTTATCCTTTTGCCCGCCGGACGACAAAAGCCACCCAGTCTGTGGCGCCGGACGAGAAGCCGCCCACTCCGTGGTGGTGGCCTACTCGCTCCGGCGCCTGCGAATCTCCTCGATGAGCTTCGGCACGACACGATAGAGATCACCGACGACCGCGAAGTCTGCGATCTGAAGGATCGGGGCCTCGGCGTCCTTGTTGATCGCGACGATGAGCTGCGAGGTTTGCATCCCGGCGCGGTGCTGAATGGCGCCTGAGATGCCGCAGCCGATGTAGAGCTGCGGCGAGACGGTCTTGCCGGTCTGCCCCACCTGGAAGCTGTGGGGGTAGAAGCCGGAGTCGACCGCCGCCCGGGAGGCGCCGACGGCCGCGCCGAGGGAGTCGGCCAGGGCCTCGATGATCGAGAAGTTCTCGGCGCTGGCCACGCCACGGCCACCGGACACGACGATCGCGGCCTCGGTCAGCTCGGGCCGGTTGGACTT
>JALZEO010000116.1 GCA_030862025.1 Actinomycetota bacterium
GCCCTACACGCCCGGTGGCGCGGAGGGTATGAAGCTGGCGACGTTCGCCGATCCCGACGGCAACTACTTCCAGCTGGCTTCTCCCTGGGAGGAAGAAGCCTCGCAATAACGCCGGGGCTCCCTCAGAACACGACCTCAGCGAGCAGATCGACCTGCTCGGGATCCGACACCGTCGGGTCGAGGATGAGCTCGTCGACCCCTGCCTGGTTGTAGGCGTCTATGGCACCTCTGATCGCGTCGGCGTCACGCAGGGCGCTGTCGGCGATCATCTCGGCGACGTCACTGCCCATTGGCTCGTAGTAGTCGATGAGGTTGTTGCGCGACTCATCGACGGTGTCGCCCAAGGAGAAGTAGTTCAACCCCACGATCCTGGCGCGCCCCTCTCGGCCTGCCTCGCTCCAGGCCGACTGAACCTTCTCGACCATGGCGGCCACGTCGTCGGGCGGCATCGCGGAAGCGGTCCAACCAATTCCGAACTCGACCACCCGCCGGATGGAAGCGTCCACCGTCCCTCCGATAAGCAGGGGCACGCCCGGCTGCTGCACCGAGGGAGGTGCGACCGGTCTCGTGCCCTCAACGAGCGGCTCCCCCGCCCACGCCGCCTGCAGCTCGCGGAGCTGCTGGTCGAAGCGCTGCCCGCGGTCGGTGAAGTCCCGCCCCGTGACCTCGTAGTCAGCCTCGCGCCAACCGATACCCAGACCGAGCGTGAGACGCCCGCCGGTGAGCTGATCGACGCTGGCAGCCTGCTTGGCCAGTTCGGCGGCAGAGCGTGTAGGGGCGATCAGGACGTTGGACAGGAACCGGATGCGTTCGGTCACGGCCCCCGCGGCAGCCAAGACCGTCAGCTCCTCATAGCCGGGGTAGGACACCGCACCGATCGTGGCCAGGCTGGAGAAGCCCGCCCGGTCGGCTCGGCGGGCCCACTCGAGCAGCTGTGCGCCGCTGGCACCCGGGACGGTGTTGGGGATGCCAATTCCAATCTCCACTGCTCGTCTCCTTTGGCCCATCACGACGGCGCGAATCAGCCCGCTGTAGCGAGAGGTACGAGGACATCGGACCTGACGCCCTCGAGCAGCGTAGACAACGCGGCAAGGGAGTGAGCTACCGTCTGGTTGACTGGCCAAGCGCAGCGCCCGACGAACATCCGCTCGACGTCCAAATGGACGAGTTCGCACAGTTCCAAGGCCCGCGATCCGGCGACGAGGGAGAGCGCGCGACGATGGACACCCCTGGTCCGCTCTCGGACCGGGGCGCTTCCGTCGGACCACTGCCCGTCCCGCCTTCCGACGGGGTGGCAGTTGTGCCTGACGTCGGAGTCGCATCCTTCGCAGGCGTCGTGAAGCGTGCTGCCCGTGTCGCAGGTGGTCGTGCAACCGGCGTACCGCTGGCGAGGGTCCTCGTGGAAGTAATGGTTCCAACCGCCGTCCCGGCGGAGACAGGCTGATCTGCCGCCTTCTCCGATCCACTGTCCGGTCTGTTCACCGCGGTCGTTCCTTGAGGGTTGGAAACCGTCACGGTCTCGGTCGCGAAGGGCATGACGACGACGCGTACGCTGGAGTCGTTTTCCCCTGACAGCCGGAGAACGATCGTCCCGGCGGTGAGCAGCGCGATCACCGCGCTGGTGGCCGCGAATTGCCGGACCCGACGGCGGTGGGGTGGCGCTGCGGGGGCAGGCCCTATGGGTGGCGGCAGGTAATGGCGGGCCGCGAGCGCCCGGTGGGCGTTGCCGCGAAGCATGGTGACGCCCGCGTCGAGGCTACGAGGATCGTGGGCCCGCACGCGGACCTCACCCTGATCGTCAAGGATGGTCGTGATATGCACGTCCCAGTCGCGCAGCACCGCCGTGGCGCTCTCGGCAGTGCGGTCGAGCGCGACACCATGCGGGAGCGCATGTGTGCGAGTGCCGGCCATCAGCGTCCCCCCCAGCTATCCACAGGACTAGAGAATCGGCGGTCTACGGGTGAGTCTTGAGCGGGGGGCGAAAGGTCACCTTTGCGCCTTGCGACCCGGTCCCGGTGCATCTCAACGCGCAAGCCCTTTTCCTGGGCAGCCCATGGAGTGCCTCCCACCATGGATCTGGGAGGTCATGTCAGCGGTCTCGGCGGCAAATCCACCTTCGACCGATGCGGTCCAGCGCGTCCCACTGCTATCCCAACGCCTTCGACAGGGCGCGGAGCAAGGTAGAGCATGACGAAGCTTGACGTTTACTGCAACTATGCGTCATACTGCCGCCTATGAGTACACAAGCCGCCCCGCCACCCGCTCCCGTCCCCGACCTTGACCCTTACGGCCACACGATCGAATCTGAGGGGGGGAAGGAGTGAACTGGCTCCTTCTCGCCCTCGTCTGGCTCGCCGCCAGCCTCGCCTTCAGTCTCGGTTGGGCCGCGGTGATGCGCGCCGAACGGCGCTACTGCGCCAACTGCTCCGACCCCCACCACGCCCACCAGCCCCACCCCGGCGCCGACCACCTCCAGACCTGGAACGCCATGGGCCACAGGCGGATCGTCCCATGAACTGGCTCCTGGTGGGCGCCCTCCTCGCCGGCTCCGCTGCCTTTGGCTGCCTCTTGGGCTGGTCGCTCGGTCGAGCCGCGGCCCGAGTTGACGCTCAAGCCGATGCGATCCGCGCCAACCTCACCCGACCCACCCTCATCCCCGGCAACTATGGAGCATGGAGGTACCGTGACGAGAGGACCCCGTCGGCCTCCCGACGTATTCTGGGCCCACGTGACCGCACTCCGTACTCCTCGAGGTAGCTTGACCTCGTCGAAGCCGTGGAGCGAAAGGTGGGCAGATGGCGGAGCGGGTCGAGTTCTCCGACGCGGAGTGGCGCGAGAGGCTCACACCCGAGCAGTTCGAGGTCACCCGCCGCAAGGGTACGGAGCCTCCCTTCTCCGGCGAGTACTGGAGTAACAAGGAGGCAGGTAGCTACCGCTGCGTCGCTTGCGGTGCTCAACTGTTCGACTCGAAGACAAAGTTCGATTCCGGCACCGGCTGGCCGAGCTTCTGGGCGCCGGTCGAAGCGGGTGCCACCACGTATGAGGAAGACCGCACCTTCGGCATGAGCCGAACCGAGGTCCTCTGCAGCCGATGCGACGCACACCTCGGTCACGTCTTCGAGGACGGTCCACCGCCGACCGGCCGACGCTACTGCATCAACTCGCTGGCGCTCGACTTCGAGCCTGACGGCTGAGGTTCAGCCGCCGAGCCCCTCGTGGATTTCGTCGAGCGTCAGCTGGTCGGACGACGGTGGAGGGAGTGGGGTTGCCGCCACCCGCTCGCCGGTGAGCGCCGTCCACCACCACCGCATGCCCCGAGGAGCGGTGCGTAGACCGAGCCGTTCGAACGGCAGGTTGGTGCGGCCGAGGAAACCGAACTCGCCCACCACGGCGACGACGGTCTGGCGGACGCGATCGTTCCAGATGTAGTCGTCTCGCAGCAGCGTCAGCACGTCGGCCTTCGTCTCCGCCATCCCGTACCGGCCCGCGGTCGGGTCGTCCCCATCCATGAGGCGGCGACGAACCTCCCGCCACAGCATCCGCTGCCGGGCGAACCAGTCCCACGCGTAACCCGGCGGAACAGGGGCGACGTCCATAAGCACCGCTACATGTTGTCGATCACGAGGTCGCCGAACCTGCTCGTGGATACCGTCTCGGCGCCCTCCATCATGCGTGCGAAATCGTAGGTCACGGTCCGGTTCTGGATCGTTCGCTCCATACCCCGGACGATCGCGTCAGCTGCCTCGTTCCAGCCCAGATAGCGGAACATCATCTCCCCTGACAGGATGACCGAGGACGGATTGACCCTGTCCTGTCCGGCGTACTTCGGCGCAGTGCCGTGTGTGGCCTCGAACACCGCCCGTCCCGTGCTGTAGTTGATGTTCCCACCTGGGGCGATGCCGATGCCGCCGACCTGAGCGGCTAGGGCGTCGGAGATGTAGTCCCCGTTCAGGTTCATCGTGGCGATGACGTCGTATTCGTCGGCCCGTGTCAGGACCTGTTGGAGAAAGGCGTCCGCAATGACGTCCTTGACGATGACCTGCCCTGAGGCCTCGGCCTTGGACTGCTCGTCATTGGCGACGTCACGACCCCGGTACGCGACTGTCTCGTCCCACTGGCGCCACGTGTAAGTCCGGTCCGCGTACTCCTGCTCGGCGACGTCGTAACCCCAGGAACGGAACGCACCCTCGGTGAACTTCATGATGTTGCCCTTGTGCACGAGCGTGACGCTGCGGTAACCGCGCCGCAGGGCGTAGTCGATGGCGGACCTCACCAGTCGCTTCGTTCCCTCCACGGAGATGGGCTTCACTCCGAAGGCTGACGTCTCGGGGAAGCGAAGCTCTTCGCCCACCCCGAGCTCCTCTTGGAGGAAGCGCACGAACTTCTTCGCCTCTGGAGAGCCGGCCGGCCACTCGACGCCGGCGTAGACGTCCTCGGTGTTCTCGCGGAAGACGACCATGTCGATCTTCTCGG
>JALZEO010000129.1 GCA_030862025.1 Actinomycetota bacterium
GCACAGCAGCACTACGAGACCTTCCGCGAACGTTTCGCCGGGTTCCCGGTCCAGGTACGCATGCTCAGCCGCTTCGTGCCGCAGAAGGAACGCCGGGAGACACTCGACGGGTTGGCGGCGGGCAACGTCGACCTCGTCATCGGCACCCATGCCCTGCTCGGCCGTTCCGTGACATTCAAACGCCTCGGGCTCGTCGTCGTGGACGAAGAGCAGCGCTTCGGGGTGCGTCACAAGGAGCGACTGAAGCAGCTTCGCACGAGCGTGGACGTACTGACGATGTCGGCGACGCCCATCCCACGCACGCTCGAGATGGCGGTCAGCGGCATTCGCAACCTGTCCGTCATCGAGACGCCGCCCGAGGATCGCCAGCCCATCCACACTGTCGTCGGCCCGTACGACGACGCCCAGGTCGCGCTCTCCATCCGACGCGAGCTGCTCCGCGACGGGCAGGTGTTCTACGTCCACAACCAGATCGACACGATTCACGAAGCGGCTGCGTATCTCAAGGAGCTCGTCCCGGACGCTCGCATCGAGGTCGCACACGGCCAGATGCCTGAGGCCGAGCTGGAGCAGGTCATGGTCCGCTTCTGGCAGCGAAGCTTCGATGTGCTGTTCTGCACGACCATCGTCGAGTCCGGACTCGACGTGCCGAACGCGAACACCTTGATCGTCGAACGGGCCGACCTGCTCGGACTCGCTCAGCTCCACCAGCTACGCGGGCGGGTGGGCCGCTCTACCGAGCGCGGTTACGCCTATCTGTTCTTCCCGCCAGATGCGGCGATGACCGAGGGGGCTTACGAGCGCCTGCAGACCATCGGCGAGCACGGTCGCCTCGGCTCGGGCTTGGCTATCGCGCTGCGCGATCTGCAGCTGAGGGGTGCCGGCAACGTGGTCGGGGCCGAGCAGTCCGGCCAGGTGGCTGCAGTCGGCTTCGACACCTACACGGAGATGCTGAAGCAGGAGATCGCCGAGCTCACCGGGCAAGCGGTCGAGGAGGAGGTCGAGATCAAACTCGAGCTCCCCGTCAACGCCCACCTGCCGACCGACTACATGCCCGATGAGAGGCTGCGGCTCGAGCTGTACCAGAAGATCGCGGCGGTGCGCGACGCTGCCGGGGTGAAGAGCGTGCGGGCCGAGCTCACCGACCGTTTCGGTCCTCCCCCCCTTCCAGCGGAACGCCTGCTCGCCGTCGCAGCCCTGAAGGCGGCCCTGCGTCGCTGGGGGCTCACCGAGGTCGTGCTGCTACCGAATCGGGTGGTGCGAGCGAACCCGGTGCACCTCACCGAATCCCAGCAGGTCCGTCTCGAACGGCGCTTTCCAGGCGCCCGCTGGCAGGCAGCGACCGAGAGGCTCGAGTTACCGCTGCCGGTCGAGGGAGTCGACGACCTCCTCGCCTGGGTCGCTTCGTCCCTCCGCGAAGCGCTCGCCGAGCCCAAGCGACGCTGAACCCGGGCCGGGGGGGGCCGGCGGCCCGGGCGGGCGGCCCACATGCCGTGGCGGTCGATCGCAGCCGCTGCAGACCCCGACGAGGTCGAGACGGTGGTGGTCCACGAGGAAGCCGTCCCGTCTTCCCGCCTCATCGAGAGCCCGATCGAGCATGCGCTCGAGACGCGATGAGGGGTGGAAATCTCGCACCGAGCCGCACGAGATGCAGATGAGGTGGTGGTGGTGTGCCGTGAGATCCTCGGCGAGCTCGAAGCGCGCACTCGTGTCGGCCACCGTCACCACTCGGCGTACCGCACCAGCCTGTTCGAGCACCTGGAGGTTACGGTAGAGCGTGCTCTGAGGCAGTCCCGGACGGGCAACCAAGATCTCCGGGATCGCCAGTGGCCGCTCGGCTTCGGCGAGCGCGTCGATGAGCTTCCTGCGACCGCCTGTGTAACGTTGACGGGCGCGCCTCAGCCGCTGCGCCACCTCGGCGTGCAAGTCTCCGATCACCGCAACTGTCACCCACCCTAACCCGACCCGCCACCTAGCTCACTGCAGTTCTGAGAATGGCTACCAGAATACGTCGCGCCGGGCTGAACCAGGTCGCTGCCGTCAAGCGCGATGATGCGGCTGCCGTGCGTCCGCCAGCATGATCGCGCCGGCCCCATCCAGTCTGATGGGAGCTCCATACGCGACGGCGAGGTTGTCGGTCGTCAACACCGCCTCAGATTCCCCTGCCGCAACGACCTCCCGGGCGAGGAGGACGACGAAGTCAGCCTCGGCTGCCTCCCCGATGTCGTGGGTCGTGTAGATGATGGTGCGCCCAAAATCGCGCTCCTCGACCACGATCTCGGCCATCCGCTCCTTCGTGGGCAAGTCGAGTCCGGTCCCGGGTTCGTCCAGCAGCAACAGATCCGCCTCCTGGGCCAGACCCTGCGCCACGTAGACCCGCTGGCGCTGCCCACCCGACAACTCGCTGAGGTGACGGCGGCCCAACGGGGCGATCGCCAAGCGTTCCATGGCCTGGGTCACCGCTCGGCGGTCGGCCCCCCGCAGCGGGCGGAACGTCCCCCGTGAGGCGTAGCGCCCCATCGTCACAACCTCACGCACGGTCAGCGGCACGACCTCGTTGGGGTTCGTGCTCTGCAGGACGTACGCAACCTCGGAGCGGGCGTCCGCCGGTCTGCGGCCAAACACCGAGACGTTGCCCGCGGCCGGCATCATGAGCCCTGCGATTGCGTCGAGCAGCGTCGACTTCCCGGATCCGTTGGGCCCGATCACCGCGGTGATGCGCTGTGCCGGCACGCTGAGGTGCGACACCCGCAACGCCACGTGCTCCCCATACGCGACCGCGAGATCCTGGATCCTGACCGCGGGTGGGGTGTTCGGCTCTCGCATGGGTCGCGACAGCCGCGACGCAGTGCCGAGGCCGGCACCGGGATGTGACGGGGTGACCGGTGGGTCCACGCTCGGTCTCCGTCGTCCTAGAGGTGTGGCGGATAAACCCTGTGGTAGGACGATACTCGATGCGATTCGATGTGCGTCCTAAGAACCATTCTCATTATGCTGGTCCATCCCCAGCGGGGCACCCCCAGGGCCCAAGAGCCACCCCC